>DATFRP010000295.1:0-19571 GCA_035263125.1 Vicinamibacterales bacterium | reverse complement strand
GTCAGCCTGGCGAAAGCCAGCAGCGCCTGCGTCAATGGTTGGGGCGCAATATCGCTTGGCAGTGAGGCCATCGTTCCAGCATGGCCGATCGACACCAGGAGGATGCAGCACACGAATGCAAGCAGGCGTTGCACTGTTGTCATCCCAAGCTTGAACGCCAGTGGTCGGTCAGCGGGTTGCTGACGGCGGTTCCTCGTTTTTCAGATTGACGATGCGGATGCGGTTCGTCGTCTTTTCTATCGCTACTCCATCCAGTGTCTGCAGGAACGTCACGAATGATTCGGTGTCGTACGCGTCGAACAGACCGCTGACCGGGAGCGCTCGCAGCGCCGGATCGTCAATTTCGATTGTTGTCTGGCTGTACCGGTTGAATTCTTCTGCCACTTCGCCGAGCGGCCGGTTCTGGAACACGATCTGGCGCTGCATCCAGGCTGTAGCCGCCTGTACGTCGACAGGCTGAGCCTGTAGCGGGCCGCCGTCAATCACGACCTGGTATCCCGCCTCGACGCGTAGTGCATTGGGAGGAGGTGCGACCGTACCGCCGGCCGGCGGCGGCTCTCCTTTGGACACGGCAACGACACCTTCAATAACCGTCACCGTCGTGGTTTCGGACTTCCGATAGACATCGAACCTCGTGCCGACTGCGATCACCTGTGCATCTCCGGAACCCACGCGAAAGCGCCGCTTGCTGTCGTGCATCACGTCGAACAAGGCCTGTCCCGCGTCCACGTCCACCGTGCGTTCCGCAGCGGAATAACGCACGGTAATTTCGGAATCGGTGTTGAGATGCACGACCGTCCCGTCCGGCAGGCGCCACGTGCTTTGCTGCCCGTGATCCGTCCGGTAGGTCTTCGAAAGACCCAGAAATTCGCCATCGCGCGCCTGCCACACCCACGAAACGGCCAGCAGCACCGTCGCCGCGATGGCGGTGGCGATCAAGGGTCGGCGCAATGAAGGCAGCGGCGGCGCGGATCTGGGCTCAGGCCGTCGCATCGGCCGGTCCAGCACCAGCACGCTGTCATCGTTGTCGGCCTGCGTCTCCCGGATCAGGGCTTCGAACGATATCTGCGGCTCGGCGACTGCGACCGGGAGGTCGCGAGCGATCTCGGCGATTCCGAGGTACTCGCGCACGTGAAGCGGCGAAGCCTTGAGCCAGGCGACGAACTGCGCGCGCTCTGCCGGTTCGAGCGGTCCCGCCTGGTTCGCAACGAACCACTCCCCGGCCTGCTCGGCCACTGCGTCGCGAATCTGTTCCGTGCTCGCTGTCATGAGTTCACGCCAGTCGCGCCATGCGGCGTCGGCAATGGACGAGCGCCTGCGCAAGATACTTCTTCACCATGTTGGACGATATGCCGAGGCGCTGGGCAACCTCGTGGTAGCTCAGCCCGTGCTTGTAGTGGAGCACAACCGCGGCACGACACTTGGGCGAGAGTTGCGCGAGCACGGCACGCAATCTCGTGATGCGCTGCGCGTCGTCGAGCTCACCCTCGAACGAGGGCAGGCTCCCCAGCTGTTCCTGCACGGTGGTGTCGTCGATATCGACGTCACTCACGTGGCGCCGGTCGAGGACGGCGTGCTCCTTCACGAGGTTGTTCGCCACCGTGTAGAGATAGAGCTCCGGATTGCGGATTGCGTCCGAGTCGCTGACCCGCAGCATCCGCAGGTACACCTCCTGTGCCAGGTCCGGCGCGTCGGACTTCGCACGGATGCGACGTTGAAAGAACCCCTGCAGAGCGCTGCGGTGCTCCGCAAAGAGCTTCTCGACGAACGACTTCTTTCGGTCGCTCACGGTCACATCATGGTACGCAGAATCGGCGCCTCCTACTCATTAGGAGTGCCCTGCCGCCGTTTCAGGTACCAGATTCTTTGCATCGACGGGCTACTTTCCCCGGTACCCGGACCGGCGGCGCCGGGCTCTTCAACCTGCATGAACCGCATCATCCCGGCTTTGGCGCTGATCGTCATCGTCGCGGTCACCCTCGATTGCAGCAGCAGCGACCGGCAATCGCAGCCGCCGGTCGTCGTGTTCGTGACGGCGGATGCCAGCGCAGTCGAGGCCGGCACGACGAGCGCAGTCACGGCGACTATCCAGAACGACCCGAAGAACCGCGGCGTGACATGGGCCCTGACAGGTCCGGGAACGCTCAGCGGCTTCACCGACACCTCCGTCACCTACCATGCGCCAGACCAGCCGCCTGCGTCCGACACGATCGTCAGCATCGTGGCCATCGCCAAGGCCGACCATTCGAAGCAAGGCATCGCCAGCATCACGGTGCTGGGCCTCGGCGTTTCACTCTCCTCGTCGGCTTCGCTCGTGATCGCGGGGGATTCCGCCACGATCTCGGCACAAGTGATCAGTGATCCGAGTGCTTCAGGAGTGACCTGGAGCCTTTCGCCGGCATCGGGAGCGGGCACGCTGAGCGATGAGACGAGCACGTCGGTCACGTTCACCGCCCCGCCATCGCCACCCTCGAGCGATCTCAGTGTCGTGATCACTGCGACCTCGGTGGCCGACGGCACACGGACCGCCGCACTGACGATCACCGTTCCGCAGGTCAAAGTCTCCGTATCACCCGTTTCGGGACTCATGCCGCGCGGGGCCCGGCAGTCATTGGCCGCGACGGTGCTCTACGATCCGGCGAAGGCAGGCGCGAGCTGGTCGCTGACACAGGGTGGCCAACCGTGTTCGCCCGCGTGCGGGACCGTTGCGCCGCTCGACGGTGACAGCACGACGTATACCGCGCCGGTGACGCTGCCGGGCGATGCGAGCGTTACCGTCGCGGCGACGTCCAGGAGCGATCGCAATGTTTCGGCCAGTGCAACGCTGACGTTGACCACTGGGACGCTGCAAATCATTCCGACCGAGCTCACTTTTCCGCGCATCAAGGGCAGCACCGCCAGGGTGTTGCCGGTCACGCTCACCAATGCGGGCGCGAGCACGCTCGCTTTCACCGATGCGACGGTCATTGAGCCAAGTCCCGCAGACATCGGCTCGCCGTTTTCGCAGACCAACGACTGCGGGACCAGCATCCCGGCAGCGGCCTCGTGCACGATCAGTGTGCAGTTCAAGCCCAGCAGGGCAACTACCTTCAGTGCGACTCTGTCGATCAGCGACAACAGCGCCGATAGTCCACAACGCGTGTCTTTGCACGGCAGCGCATGCACGCTGTTCGCCAGGGTTTGCAAGGATCCGGCCGTCCAGGCGGCACTGGCAGCCACGCGAGTTGCGAGCACGCCTGCCCCTTCGGGGCCGAGCATCGTCGGCACCAAGGTGCTGGACCTCGTCGATCGCTCGCGCGAGGACCCTTACCTGGCGAATGGCACGAAGCGCGAGCTCCTGGTCCGCCTCTGGTATCCCGCAACGGTCAGCGGGAGTTGCCAGCGGGCGGAGTACGCGCCCGCCGCAGTGTGGGAGTACTTCGCGCAACTGACGGGACAGCGGTTGCCGCAGGTCACGACCAACAGCTGCCGCGACGCTCGCATCAGCAGCGGCGCCTATCCCGTCGTGGTGTTTACGCACGGGTTCACCGGCACCTTCACGGACTACACGTTCGTCTTCGAGGACCTGGCGAGCCGCGGTTACATCGTCGTCTCCGTGGATCACACCTACGAAGCGACCGCGGTCGCCTTTCCAGACGGCCGTCTCGTCAAGTCGGTTCTCGGCAGTCATCTCTCGGACATTCCGCGCACTGATCAGCAAACGCTGTCGCGAGCCCTGGCCGTTCGGCTGGAGGATCTGAAGTTCGTGATGGATGAACTCGAGCGGCTCAATCGCTCGAGGGAGGGGCCGCTCTCGGGCCACCTGGATCTGTCCAGCGTCGCCGTCGCCGGACACTCGTTTGGTGGCCTCACCGCGCTGATGGCGATCGAGCACGATCCGAGGTTCCGCGCGGCTATCTCGCTCGATGGGCTGGTTCCAGGCAGCGATTTCACTCCGACCAGCACCCCGGTGCTTCTCATGGACGCGAGCCGGAACCTGTGGACGGACGCAGAGCGCGGTTTGTGGCAGCGGCTGCGCGGGCCCAGGCTGGCGCTCAATCTCCGGGGTTCCGAGCACGCCACGCCATCCGATGCGGTCTGGCTCGCGAGTGGCGCGGTGATGACGGGCACGATGACTCCGGGCAGGACCGTCGCAGCGATCAGGGACTACGTCGCTGCATTCCTCGATGCTCAGTTGCAAGGAAGACCGACGAGTCGATTGCTGATGCAACCCTCAGCGGTTTACCCGGACGTTGAAGTGACGTCCTCGATGCAATAACCGGTCGGCCGGCCGCCGGGGTCGTTAGCGTGGTGCGCTCTCGATCCCGGCTTCTAATAGACATCGAGATCGCGGGCGACCACGAAGCGACCGGCGTAGCGCGTGCCCATGTCAGAGACGACTTCTTCGCGGCTCAGGCCGTTGTAGTGGTAGAGAATAAGGAGTGAGGGATTCGCGTCGCGCGCGAGTTCGGCGAGCTGCGGCGTCGACGTGTGGTACAGCGCCGCGAATTCCTGAAATCGCGCCGGCCGCGCGGCGAGCCACGCGGGCGTGATCGCCTCATGAATCAGGACATCACACCTCTTGCAGGCATCGATCGTCGCCTGCGTCGGGTTGGTGTCGCCGGAGATCACGATGTGGCGGTCGCGCGTGTCGAAGCGGTAGCCGTAGCTCTCCATGGCGTGCCTGGTGGCGAACGCGGTCACGGTCACGTTCGCGTCCTGGTAGATGACCCCGGGGCGGATCTCGTGCGCGTTGACGGTGTGCCCTACGGGAAACTCACGCTGATTGCCGTGCGGGTTGGTGCGCGTCTCGATATCGACGCGATACGCCGCCTCGATGTGCTCCGTCATGGACTTGAGACCCTTCGGACCGTACACCTCGAGGGGCACGCGGCGACCCGCCGTCCAGGGAGTAAAGATGAGATCTGCGTAGCCGACGGTGTGATCGGAATGCAGGTGCGTCACGAACACGACCCGCAGCTTTACGGGATCGAGCGCCGCGAGCCCGCTGCTCGTCATCGCCGCCTTCGCTCGGCGCACGACCCCCGGGCCCATATCGACGAGATAGGCGACGTCGTTGACGACGATCGCGGTTGCCGGACCAGAGCGATCCGGGTCGATTCCCGGGTTCCCGGTCCCGAGCATGACGACCTTGGTCGTGCTTTCAGACGGCTGCGCGCCCGCTGACCCTGCGTAGGCCATCGCGTACGCGGTCGCCAGCGCGAGGCGACACACCCGGAAGCCGTTGAACGATTCGCGTCGCATCGTCTCGAAAACCTTGAGACGGACGCGCGTGAGGATACCATTGGGCGCCTGAGGTCACGGATCTGATGGCAATCAAGAAAAAGCAGGCCCTCGACCGCTACACCGCCAAGCGCAAGTTCACGGTCACGCCGGAACCGGGCCCGAAGATCGTGCCGCGCCGCGGGCCGCTGCTCTTCGTCATCCAGAAGCACGCGGCGACCCGCCTGCACTACGACTTCCGGCTCGAGCTCGATGGCGTGCTGAAATCCTGGGCCGTGCCCAAGGGCCCGTCGATCGATCCCGCCGACAAGCGCCTCGCGGTCGAAGTGGAAGATCACCCGTTCGACTACGGCTCGTTCGAAGGCTTCATTCCCGAGAAGCAGTACGGTGCGGGCAACGTCATCGTGTGGGATTGCGGCGTGTATTCGCCCGACGAAGCTGAAAAATATTCGTTCGGGGATCGGCGGCAGGCCGAGGAACGTCTCCGGCAGGAGCTCAAGGACGGCAAGCTGAGCTTCTTCCTCTGCGGCGAGAAACTCAAAGGCTCCTACACGCTGGTGCGCACCAAGCTCACCAAGCAGTGGCTCCTCATCAAGCACCGGGACCGCTTCGCGCAATCGAACGATGTGCTCGCCCGGGCGCGTTCGGTTCTGTCCGGCGCTTCGCTCGATGACATGTCACCGAACGAGCTGCCGAAGCGGCTCGACGCCTCGGTGCTGGCGCCGGCGGGTCCTGCGGAAGTCATGCCGAAGACGCTCGCGCCGATGCTCGCGGAGATCGGCGATGCAGCTCACACGGATCCGAGGTGGCTCTACGAGCCGAAACTCGACGGCTATCGCGTTCTCGCCTTCGTCGAGAACGGCAAGGTGCGCCTGCAGTCGCGCAATGGCCTCGACTACACGACGCCCTTCCCCGAGGTGACCTCGGAGCTCGCGAAACTCCCGTACGACAGCATCCTGCTCGATGGCGAGATCGTCGCATTCGATCCCAACGGCGTGCCTTCATTCAATGCGCTGCAAAATCGCGCGACACTCAAGACCGAAAAGGAGATCGCGGAGGCGCGCGCCAGGGTGCCGCTCGCGTATGTGTGCTTCGACATACTGCACTTCGCGGGGCTGAACCTGCGCGGCGCGCCCTACGCCGATCGGCGGCGCTACCTCACGCAATGCCTGCTGCCCTCCGAGCACGTGCAGCTGGTGCACGCGTCGGACGACGCCGAGAAACTTTATGCCGCCGCCATGGACAGAGGCTTTGAGGGAATCGTGGCGAAACGCAAGGAGAGCATCTACGTGCCCGGCAAACGCACCAGCGCGTGGCAGAAGATCAAGGCCGTGCAGAGCGGTGAGTTCGTGGTCGGCGGCTACACGAAGGGCAAAGGCGCGCGCGAGCCCCTTGGCGCCCTCCTCCTCGGCTACTTCGACAAGAAGGATTTTCACTATGTCGGCCACGTGGGCTCAGGTCTCGACGAGGCGACGTTCCACGACCTGCGAGAGCGGGTCGCCAAGCTGACACGCACTTCATCGCCCTTCGCCGAGAAGGTGGACCTGCACCGGCCCACGACCTGGCTCGAGCCGAAGCTGGTCGCCGAAGTGAACTTTGCGAGTGTGACGCCCGACGGCAATCTGCGTGCGCCGGTGTTCCTGCGACTGCGCACCGACCTCAAGCCGTCGGATGTGCGCAGTGCGCCCGATCAGCTCGGCAAGGGGAATGGCGCAGGTCGCTCGAACGGCGGCGCGGATGGCGCCGACACCGAGGCTGGCGGTCAGAGCACTGATGGCAAGCGCACCGCAGCGAAGGGTGCCCGCGGTCGTGCCAGCAAACGTGGCGCCAAGTCCTCACGCGTGAGTGCGTCGGCACCGAAGGCGCAGAGCGAACCGGCTGCCGAGGATCGCGCGCCCTCGCAGGACCACATCGACTCCGCGCTCGATCAGCTCAACCAGAAGTCGAACCGCCTCGACATCGACGTCGGCGGCGCCAAGGTGCGTCTCACCAACCTCGACCGCGAGTACTGGCCGGGTGACAAGAAGGTCAAGCCCGTCACCAAGCGCGATCTGCTGCGCTATCTCGCCGGCGTTTCGCCCTACATGCTGACGCACCTGCAGGATCGCCCGCTCACGATGATCCGCATGCCCGAAGGCATTCACGGCGAGCGCTTCTTCCAGAAGCACTGGAGCCAGGCAAAGCCCGACTACGTCGACAGCGTCACGGTGTTCTCGGAGCACAAGGACGAGCGGCACGCGTACGTCGTCGCCAACAACCTGCCGACGCTTCTCTGGCTCGGCCAGGTCGGCACCCTCGAGTTTCACGTCTGGCACTCGCGCTACACGCCGGGCGAGGACACGACCGCGCAGACCAAGGACTTCTCGAGCTCGATTGAGGCGCTCGAATCCTCGGTCCTCAACTATCCCGATTTCATCGTCTTCGACCTCGACCCCTACATCTACTCCGGCAAGGAAGCGCAAGGCGCGGAGCCCGAGCTCAACAAGAAGGGTTTCGCGATGGGGCGGCGCGTCGCTTTCTGGCTGCGCGAGCTGCTGCGCGAGATGAAGCTCGACGCGGTGGTGAAGACCTCGGGCAAGACCGGCCTGCACGTCTTCGTGCCCATCGAGCGCACCGTCAGCTTCGACGAGGCCCGCAAGATCTGCGAGATGGTCGGCCGGCACCTGATGCGCGAGCATCCGAAGGACATCACGATGGAATGGGCGACGCAGAAGCGCACCGGCAAGGTCTTCTTTGACCACAACATGAATGTGCGCGGCAAGACTCTCAACAGCGCGTACTCGCCGCGCGGCGTTGCGGGTGCGCCGGTCTCGATGCCCTTGACCTGGGAAGAGCTCGAAGCCGCGGAGCCGACCGACTTCACGATCGGCAACGCACTCAAGCGTCTGAGCCGCACCGGCGACAGGTGGCGAGATGTTCTGAGCGCCAAGTACAGCTTGACCCAGGCGTTCGCCAAGCAGGCCGCGCAGTCCGAATAGGACGGAGTTGAAGCGCCTCGCGCAGTCCGCCAGGGGCCAGTCGCAACCCGGTCTCCGGTATCAGGGCTCGACGCAGTTCGTTGTGCCACCAGTGTCAGCTGTGCCGCGGGTCGCCGGAAACTGCGGATCGCACTCAACGTCGGTCCCGCCGCCATTTCCTGTCACACTGGCACCACTGAAGATCGCCATGGAGAGGTCGTGCACCAGGACGCCTGCCTCGGCGTTGCCGCTGATCGTTGCGCTGTCGAACGATGCAACCGAGCCCTCGCGAATGTCGATGCCCACGCTGCCATTTCCCGAAATCGACCCCGTGAACTGCAAAGTCGAATCGAACGCCACTACCACACCCTGTTCGGAATTATTCTCGACCGTGGCCTGGATCAAGGCGAAGCCATTCCGACGGATGCGGATGCCCTGGCCGTTACCACGTGAGATGAACGTCCGCCCTCCCACTCCATTGCGCGCCTTGCTGCCGCTGAGGAGAAGCAAGCCGACTCCATTGTTCTGCAGCACGTCGCCATCGAGTGTCGCCTGGGATGCCCCAAAGACAGCGAAGCCCGCACCGCCGAGTCCCTGTGCGCCCTGAATGACGTTGCCGCTGAGACGACACGAGGACCAGTCACCGCAAACGACGCCATAGACATTCTCCCCAGAGCCCGCGTTGACAGTGAAGCCGTTGAGCGCAACGTCGCGTGAATCCTCCATGTCGACAACGCTCAGCTTTCCGCCGGACGCATCGCTGATCGACGCGCCGTTCACAGCTGTCAGCGTGAGTCGATCGAAGCCCTGGATGAGCAAGTTCTCCCTGCAAGCGCCCGATACCAGGATCGTCGCGGGCGCACGCGGATCGGAGTACTGCAGAGCTTTCAGTGCCGCACCGATGTTGTTCAGGCCGGAGTGTTGACCGCAGTTCACCCGAAGCGTTACCGCATTTGCCGTAGCTGCGGCGGTGAGTAGAGCGACTGATAACGCGAGTCTGGCGATCGTTGAGCGCAACATGCGTCCCCCTTGAAGCTGTCGTCCTGCGGGCACGGTTGAGGTCGTGTTCATTGCTCGTTGTCGTTCGAGTCGGGCGAGCCGATGAAACCACGCGTGTTGCCCAGGGTGTCCGAGACCGAGCAGACCACCTGGCGGGAGTTGTTGATGCCCTCACAGACGGTAATGGCGTCCGCAGCATCACCACCGGGCGGGACGAGGAGAGTGAAGCCGCGTGAGGCGAGCCCCACGAATCCGACGGTCCTCCCGCCCGAACCCGCGAAGCCGGTAATGTAGCCAGCGTCGTTGATGCCTCGCGCAGCCGAGGGACCGTCGGCGATGTTGACACGGGCAAGGAAGGGCGCCAGCTCGCGCTTGCCCTTGACGAGCGTTCCCTGCTGCCAGACGAACGCGTACCGCCCCACGTCGGACGACCGGCCATCGCCGGAAATTTGCCCGTCGGCGTTCATTCCCTGTGTGATGGAAAAACCTGCGCCGGATCCAGGCGGCGTCGCGTCCGTAAAGGTGCCGGTGCGGGGATCGTAGATGAACCCTGCAAATGCAGTGAGCGCATCGTCATAGCTGTAACCGGTCACGAGAGCGGACTGGCTGATGGCGCGCGCCTCGGTGTTGTCCCAGCCCGGCCGCGAGAAGAATCTGTACGCCGAGCCAGTGAGAATGAAACCTTGCTCGTGAGAAGGATCTGCTGCGGAGTGGGCGCCGCCGATGACGGTGCCGCCGTTATTGATGCCAAGCGCGGCCACCGCATAGCCCGCCGGAGGCGCCGGCAGTCGCGTGAAAATTCCATTGCGGTAGATGCCGGTGATGCTGTTATCCAGGTTGCTCACTGCGACCTGGCCCTTGTCGTTGATGCCAAACGCGCTGCCGAGCGGACCGATGCTGGGAACGAGGATTTCCTTCCATGAGTAACCCGATGCCGACCCGGCACCGAACGTTTGCAGGCTGATGATCAAGCCAAGGGTGAATGCGCTCGCGATACCGAGGCGCCGTACGAATGATGCACTCATGGTTCCTCCCATCAACGTGTAGATCACGAGACCGGCGCTTTCATTTCGCGCTTGCAACGGTCCCGTTGGTAAAGAGTCCAGCGCGGGCACATCGGGTACCTGATTTCCACGTGATTTCTCCCGACTTGCAGCGCGGGGAACTGTCCCATTGCGAGCCTGGCGTCGCCAGACGGCGGCGCTTTGACGCCACTAACGGATGCTTATGGGTGTCGACCCGTGCCGGGGCGGCGCTTGCGCAGGAGCGACGCACTTGAGACCTGCTTCGCAACCCGTTGATCGGCGCCTTGCCACCCGCGCCGATACAACTCATTCTGGCCCGGATTAGGTTGCATGGCCTGGAATGTGAACCACTTCGAAAAATCAGCTACGGGTGCGGCAAGTGGGCGCTTCGGCAGGAACTTCGCAACTCCATAACGCCACTGGCTCACCGGGTTGGATCGACAAGCTCTGCATCGGGCTTGTGATCTACGTCATTACCTGCGTCACCCTGATGGTGAGCGGGTTCGGTGGCGAGCACGTGCGGCACTACGTCGGCCTGCTGGCGGACGCGCCCGCCTGCTTTGCAGCATTGATCGTCGCCGGTGCGGCCACACACCTCACTGCGCGCGGCACGATGCGCACCGCGTGGGCGTCGCTCACGGTGGCGCTCGCGATGTATCTGCTCGGGACGTGCATCGGCATCCAATCCTGGCTGCACGATCGCGATCCCTTCCCCGGCCCTTCCGACGTTTTCTATCTCGCGTTCTATCCGCTGCTCGGCATTGCGGTCGGCTTCATGATCCGGGCCGCTGCGGTCAAGATTCGCTGGACGCAATTCCTGATCGACGCGACGATCCTGGTGGCGGGCTTCGGCGCGTTCTTCTGGTTCCTGATCATTCACCCGGCGGCTTCGAACGGCGAAGTCGACGTGCTCAAGAACGCGCTCAGCCAGACGTACATCGCCTTGAGCTGCATCCTGGTGCTGGCGCTCGGCGTGCTGTTGCTCGCCGGCTCGAGCAACATGGTCGGGCGTCGCGTGCCGATGCTGCTGTCGATCGGCTTCGCGACCATGTTTCTCGGCGACATCCTGTGGTCGGTGGCGAAGATCGGCGGCAGCTACCTGTCGGGCGATCTGCAGGACGCGTTGTATGTGACCTGCTACGTCCCCATGGCCCTCTCCGGGCGCGAGCAGATCCGCTTCGCGAGGAGCTCGACGCGGCCCGAGGCGAAGGGCTCGACGACATTCGCCCAGTCTCTGCCCTACGCGTCGATGCTGACGGCGTTCCTGGTGCTGGTGTTCTTCACGCGCGGCGACGTCGGCAGCCCGGCAGCCGTGATGACCGTGGTGGTGTTCGGTCTCGCGCTCCTGGTGATGGTGCGCCAGGCGCTCGTGTTGCGCGATGACGCGTTGATTCGCGAGCGCCGCGCGGCACGCATGGTCGAGGATCGCTACGCCTCGCTCATCGCGAACGCCTCCGACGTGATCATGACAGTCGCCGTCGACGGCACACTCCTCTTTGTCTCGCCGGCCTCCGAGCGCACCCTCGGACTGAAGCCCGAAGCGGTCATCGGCAAGAACCTGTTCGACATCTGGACCGGCGATGACGGCGAGCGCCTCAAGACGTTTCTCGGCGAGGTCTCCGCCTCCTCCGGCGAGGCCCTCGGCCCGGTCGAATTGCGCATCGAGCGCGATCGCGGCCACTACGTTCTGGAGATCGTCGGCAGCAACCTGACCAACGACCCGGCGGTGCAGGGCTTCGCGCTCAATTTCCGCGACATCACCGAACGCAAGGCGCTGGAGGAGCAGCTGCGCCAGCTCGCGTTCCACGACTCCCTCACGATGCTCGCGAACCGCGGGCTGTTCCGCGACCGCGTACAGCACGCGCTGACGCTCGCCAACCGCGGCCGCCAGCAGCTCGCTGTGATGTTCGTCGACCTCGACAACTTCAAGAACGTGAACGACTCGCTCGGTCACGATGCGGGCGACCGGCTGCTGCAGGCGGTGGCGCAGCGGCTCGTCAAGTCGACGCGCTTCTCCGACACCGTGGCGCGGCTTGGCGGCGATGAATTTGCGATCCTGCTCGAGGCCATCTCGACGCAGAGCGAAGTGGAACGCCTCGCGGCTTCATTGATCGAGAAGCTCGACCAGCCCTTCACGCTCAACGCAACGGAAGTTCGTGTGTCGGCGAGCATCGGCGTCGCATTCTCGACCCAGGAAGCGAGCGCGGAAGCGCTGCTCAGCAAGGCCGACACCGCCATGTACTTCGCGAAGGCTGCGGGCAAGAACCGCTTCCTTGCCTTCGAACAGCCGATGCAGGAGATGCTCCAGGAGAAGACCCGCCTCGTCGCTGATATCGCGCGTGCCATCGCGAACGAGGAGTTCTTCATCGAGTACCAGCCGATCGTCGACCTCGGCACGCGCAGCCTCCTCGGTGTCGAGGCGCTGGTGCGCTGGCGCCATCCGGACCTCGGTGTCCTGCTGCCGGGTCGCTTCATCCCGATCGCCGAGGAATGCGGACAGATCGTGAAGCTCGGGCGCTGGGTGCTGGGGCGCGCCTGCCGCGAAGTGTTTGCATGGCGCGACTCGATCGCGGGAGGCAAGGGACTGAGAATCGCAGTCAACGTGTCGAGCCGGCATCTGCAAAACGGCGATCTTGCGCGCGACGTCGCGCAGGCGCTGCAGGAGTCGGGGCTCGAGCCGGGCAACCTCGTGATCGAGCTCACCGAGAGCACGATCATGCACAACACCGAGACCAACCTCGCGCGGCTCCAGGAACTGAAGGCGCTCGGCGTGCGGCTCGCGATCGATGACTTCGGCACCGGCTACTCGTCGCTCTCTTACCTGCACCGCTTCCCGATCGACATCCTCAAGATCGATCGCTCGTTCGTCGCGCGTCTCACCAACTCATCGACGGGCCCGGAGCTGGCGCGCGCCGTGATCACGCTGAGCGAGACGCTCGGCCTCGACACCGTGGCGGAAGGCATCGAGCTCGAGCCGCAGATCGACGCGCTCCTGCGCCTCGGCTGCGTGGCGGGACAGGGGTTCCTGTTTGCGAAATCCGGAACGCTCGCGGAGATCTCGGCGAGCCCGTACGTCGCGAAGCGCAACGAGCTCTGGAACTCCTACGCCGGCCGCGAAGACCTCTCCCCGACCGGGCGCTTTCGCGCCCTCACCAAGATCGCCGGCGCCGCCTGAATCGACTCTTCGACTCGGGTAGTCGACGCTTGCAGGAATCCCTGAGGCGTTTGAACCCGGCTGCTCACCAATGGCAAGATCATCGTCTGCAGAAAAATAAGAACAACAGGCGGCAGATCTCCACCATGCGTCACTCCACGTCCCTATTGCTCCTCGCCGCGTGCCTTCTGCTTGGCGCGCAGGCTAATGCCGCAGCCCAATACTGGCGCTGTGGCAATGGTCGGGTCACCGTGATCTCGAACAGCAGTGCCGAACGATGCGAGCGGCTCGCCCGTTACGTCCTTACGTTTGAGCGGGCGGTTATCGAACTGGTCGGATGGGAGCGGGACCTGGAACTGGAGCCCCTGACCTTCTATTCCCTGACCCGCACCGACGCCAAGGAAGTGATGTTTACCCAGCAGGACCTGGTCAATCAGGTCAAGGAGCACATGACGACCTATAGCAAGTTTCTGCCCGATGTGGACTACCACGTCGCCGTAATCATGGACGTTGGTGGTGACGAACCGCTCGAGTCAGTGATGTTCCTCTACGGTCACTCCGTGGTCGCGCAGGGCAACCTCGTGAGCTACCCGCCCTGGTTTCAGTTCGGTATCTCCAATGTGCTGAACGGCATGGCGGTCCGTCCCGACGGCAGTGTCTTGTTCAATCGCAGACTTCTCTTTACGGCAGTAGTGAAGGGAGATGAACAACCGTCCGCGCTCCGTACCCTTCAAGGGCTACTGGCAACGAGCTATCGCGACGTGACACAAGCCACGTACAACGAGGTGGCCAAACGCGCGCTCGAGTTTGCTCATTTCGGACTGCTGACCGGACCGGAACGGCAGAAGCAGTATCGCGATCTTGCCGCGCTCATGCGCCAGGGAATGAGCCCGCAGGAAGCAGTGCCCGAGGCGTTCGGGATTTCCCTTGACGCACTCAGCGCACTCTACGAATCCGGCGCCTGGAAGAAGGATATTTCCTATCGTCTAGCCGCCCCAGCCGACCTGCCCACGGTCGCTGCGGGCACGCCGATCGATCCGACCGAGATCGACAAGCTGCTAAAGGTGATTGCGGATCGAGTCAACGCCGGCCAATGACCGCAAATGCCGGAATCGACGGTGCACCACACCGCCGATCCCGGCCGCCGGCGAACGTCAGCGCTGCGCAGATCGCGCCGTGCTCCGCAAGCTTCATTTCAGATCCTCCAGCGCGAGGAAATGGCCCGGATTTGCAGGATCCTGGTAGAGGACGCCGGGCGGGGTTCGCTGGCAGAGTCCATCCGAGTTCTGTGAGCACGATCGACCGGTGTCGGTGATGATGTCCTGCCGACCGTCTTCGTCGACATCCGCGATCGCGACGCCGCTCGCGCCCATCGGGGCACTGTAGTGAGTCGATGCAAGGTAGTTGCCCGCCACCGCCGGATCCTGGAGGAATACTCTGATGCCATCGCTCCCGGCCGTGACCACATCAGGGTGGCGGTCGGCATTGAGGTCGCCGACGGCGATGCCGAACCCCTCGCCCACGGGCAGCGACCCGAACCGCACCGCCGGCAAGAACTGACCGGCCGCGGCAGGGTTCTGTCGCAGCACAACCAGCGAATTGCCGTCCGGATCCGCGAGCAGCAGATCGTTGCGCCCGTCGCCGTCAGCATCGGTGATCACGAGCGGGCACAGCTCGCCGACGCGCGTGTTGGTGAACACGCCGAGCGAACTCGCGACCGCGGGTGGGTTGGCACCCGGGGTGAGATAGAGAACCGTGACGCCGGCATCGTCGTCAGTCGCCAGGTCCACCATGCCATCGCCATTCAAGTCACCGACTGCGAGACGTCCTAACCCTCGCCCGCTTGGGTTCGTGTAGAGCGTCGCCGGCGCGTCAAAGGCGCCAGGCGTGCCGGCCGACTGCGGCGCCAGCATCAGGGTGTGCGCGGCGATCACGAGATCAGGACGGCCATCGCCATTCACATCGGCGATCGCGGCACGGTTGACGAAGTCCGCCGACAACGCCGCGGCTGCCGCGAAGGTGCCCGCGCTTCCCGTCTGGCTCAGCAGCACGAAGACATCATTGGACGAGACGCCGGCAGTCGTCGCGACGATGTCGGGGAGGCCATCACCATTGAGATCAGCCGATGTGATTGAATCCAGCGTCTGCGCCGTCGGGTAGTCCACGCGTGGCTGGTATCCCTTGCCCGCCATCGGTGCGTGGAGGAACACTGCCACCGATCCCGCCTTGCCGACGCCCCGAAAGATGGGGAGCGCAACGTCGACATGCCCATCGTGATTGAAGTCCGCGGCGGTCATGTCGATGGCAACCTCGATGTCGTGATTGTTGCCTCCGCCACCTCCGCCCCCGCCTCCGCAGGCCGTCAGCAGCAACGCGATGCACGCACACGCCAGCACCCTGAGACTCATGGTGTGATCTCCCGGTGCAGGCCGCCGCGCATCTTCAGCGGGTTGCCTGCCTCCCGTCATCTACCGTGGTTACGTTGGCAACCTGCGTCTCATAGTCCTTGAGCGCCTGCGTCACGGTCTGCATCCAGACCCCGTCCGTGACGAATTGATGGTCCTGCTGAGTTGGGACATCGATAACCCTGGGCTGCTCGCCATCGAATTGCAGCTCGGTCGCAATCACGGCATGCACGGTAACAGCCCAGAAGCCCGGCTGCAGCCATGCCCAGAATTTCCTGATGCGCACATCGAGCACCAGCGGCGACGGTCCTGCCTCGGATGGATCACTCGCAACCCGGTAGCCGGCTTGCTCGAGGCCGGTGGTGACGCAGTCGCGCGTCAGGCCGACGACGGTCTGACCTTCCTTGAGCAGCACATCGCCCATGGCGATTCCATAGCCGTTTCTCTTGCGTCCGATGGCACGGGCTTTGACCTCCGCAGACGCCTTGTTGACGCCCCCGCTCCCCAGCGAAGGGACGCTCGCGTCCGGCGAATCATCCTCGAATACACGCTCATCCGTGATGGAACGAATCAACACAGTGCGCGCCGCAGTACTCGAAGTCATGGGCTGCGAGGCGCCAGGATTGCTCACCTGGATCTCGCTGCGGGTGACGGCACAGCCGGAGAGCGCGGCGAGGAAAACGATGACGAAAGCGTGCGTGACTTTGAACATGTTCGTGTACTCCCTGCTTTGCGAGGCGTGCGTGCTTGCGCGCAACGCCGATCGGTCGCGCGGAACTCTCACATTGCAGACTTGGCGTCGCCAGAAGGCGGCGCTTAGACTCCGCTAACTTCTGCTTATCAGGGGTTTTCCCGTGACACGCGACGCGTACGAGGTGATGGACCTCAAGTCACTGCGCTGCTTCCTGGCGACGGCCAGGCACCGCAGCCTCACCAAGGCCGGGGTGGAACTCGGCATCTCAGAGGCGGCGGTCTCGCAGCGCATAAAGGCGCTCGAGACCTACCTGGGCGTCAAGCTCTACGAGTCCCGGGGTGGCCACGTGCAGATCACCGCCGCGGGCGAACAGACGGCGCGACTGGCGATCTCGGTTTTCGGGGAAATCGACTCGCTGGAGGAGGTCGTCAAGCAGGCCGAGGAGACGGCGCAGATCGTGCTCGCATCACACGATTCCGTGCTCCGCTACCTGCTGCCGGACGCCGTCGAGAACTTCTGCCGCACGCACCCACTCGCGCGGTTGCGGCTGATCGCACGCCCGGTCGAGGAGACCATTCGCCTGGTGCGCTCGAACGAGGTCGACCTGGGCGTTATCCCGGAATGCCCACTGCCCGAGGAGTTGAAGTTTCAAGCCATCGCGACCTGTCCCGCGTACGTGCTCCTGCGCAAAGGACATCCGCTCGCCTACCGTGCGCGGCACGACTTCCGCGCGCTGGCTGGCGACGGCACGGTCGGCCATTACCCGCTCATCATCCTGGAAGTGCAGCGCCAGGACGGCAGGCTCGAGAAGCTCTTCGCGCAGCACCAGATTCCGTACAACGTCGCCTTCGAAGTGACGACGATCGATACCCTCAAGCACTACGTCGCGCGCGGCCTGGGGGCGGCCGTGATCACCGGGTTCGCCATCACCGCCGAGGACCGCCAGCGCATGGAAGTCATCGAGATCCCGCAGGAGTTTGGCGGGGCATTCACGTATGGCGTGGTCATGCGGCGCGACAAGCACGTCTCCGCGCTGCTCAAGAGCATGCTGGCGCTGCTCGCGGCGCTCGGAAAGCCAGCCAGCTAGTCTTCGCGCCTATCCTTTCGCCGCGAAGGCTTCGCGGTTCCTGCGCAACCACTGCTCGAAGCTCTGCAGGTACGGCCAGAGTTTGCGCGTGGCCTCGTCGCGCAGCGCGCGGAACGTTTTGACGTCATAACGTTAGACGGCTATGATGCCGCCGGCTGAACTGGACTGCCGGTCATGACTGACGACTCACCCAAGCGCGCAACCGTCTACTTCGACCCCGATCTGCATCGCGCGATCCGGGTCAAGGCGGCCGATACGCACCGTTCCATCTCGGACATCGTCAACGACGCTGTGCGGGCGGCGCTGCGCGATGATCAGGAAGACCTGGCGGCCTTCGAAGAGCGTGTTGCCGAGCCAACCCTCTCGTACGAAGCGCTGCTCAAGGATCTGAAGACGCATGGCAAGCTATGAGCTTGTCTTCAAGAAATCGGTAGCCAAGGACCTGCGCCCCCTCCCCCAACGGGACGTCACACGCATTCTGCAGCGCATCCGGGCGCTGGCCAGCGACCCGAGAGCGACGGGCTGCGAAAAGTTATCCAGCGAGAGTCGCTACCGGGTTCGCCAAGGCTCCTATCGGATCGTCTACGAAATCGTCGATGCGAAGTCGTTGGTGGTTATCTTCAAGGTCGGCCACCGGCGCGACGTCTATAAGAAGAAATAAACGCCGGGTGACGATTACTTCCGATCCTCGGGCGGCACGAACACCTTCGCACCCGTGCTCACCCACTCCTGCAACGCCGCGACGCGCTTCTTCGCGCCTTCCGCATCCGTTTCCATCGCCGGCACCGCATCGACGATCGCCTTGAAGCGCATCTGCAGCAGCTCCTTCGCTTCCGGGTACGGAATGACGTAGAGCTGGTTCTCCTCGATCGCACGCTTGATGTGACCAGCGAGCACCAGCGGCTCCATGCCGTGCTTGTAGATGCTGTGGAGGGAGGCGATCGATTCTTCGTTCGAGACATAGCCGGTCGCCCCGTACTTGTCGGAGCGAGTGCGCACCGCTTCGGCAATGTTCGACTTGATGTTCGCGGGACAGACCACCGAGACGCCGATGTCATGCTTCGCCAGGCTCATGCGATAGCTTTCCATCAGGTTGACGACCGCCGCTTTCGCCGCTGAGTAGGGAGCGGCAAGCGCACTGCCCATGAAGCCGCCGAGTGAGGCAACCGTGACGATGTGCGCCGGTCGCTTGGCCCGGATCATGCGCGGCACGAAGGTCATCATGCCGTTGACGACGCCGCCGAGGTTCACGCCGATCAGCCAGTCGAAATCGCCGTAAGTCGATTTCTCGACCGGACCGAAGTTGTTCACACCCGCGGTGTTGAACAGGAGCGTCGGCGGGCCGCCAAACACGCGCTCGACTTCATCGGCCGCGCGCGCATAGGCCTCGCGGTCCGTGATGTCGAGCTGGATGCCGTGAACGGTGATGCCTTCCTTCTTGAGCTCACCCACCGCGCGCGCAATCGCGTCGCCGCGCACATCGGCGATGACGATCTTCGCGCCTTCCCGACCGAAGAGCATCGCCTGTCCGAAGCCGGCGCCCGACGCGCCGCCAGTGATGAATGCCACCTGGCCCTTGAAGTCTTTCATACGGCTCTCCTGCGAATGCGGGCCGCAGTATAAGAGGCCGACGCCGGAACCCGCCCGACCCACAAGGAACAGCTGGCAGCAGTGGAGTTTGAATCGGGCGCCCGTTCAGTGGCATGATGTTCCCCCGTTCAAACATAGCCTTACGCGAGCTTTCTCGAACCCGAGGTAACGAGTAAGCCCGTGCGAAGCGAGGATCCATGCCTGCACCGCGTTCGATCGGCTCACTCACGATTTCATTCGGGCTCGTCGCGATCCCGGTGAAGCTCTTCACCGCAACGCAGTCTTCCGGCCAGCTGTCGTTCAACCTGCTGCACAAGGATTGCGGCTCGCGCATCAAGCAGCAGTACATCTGCCAGAAGGACGGCTCGATCGTCGAGCGCGACGACATGGTGAAGGGCTACGAGTTCGCCAAGGACCAGTACGTCACGTTCACGCCC
>DATFRP010000294.1:0-23611 GCA_035263125.1 Vicinamibacterales bacterium | reverse complement strand
CTGATGGTCGGCATCGAGACCAGTGATGATGCCGCGGTGTATCGCATCAGCGAGGATCAGGCGATTGTCGCGACGACCGATTTCTTCATGCCGATCGTCGACGACCCGTTCGACTTCGGTTCGATTGCAGCGACCAATGCGATCTCGGATGTATACGCGATGGGCGGCCGGCCGCTGTTCGCGCTTGCGCTGGTGGCGATGCCGATCGACAAGCTCCCGGTCGACACGATCCGGCGCATTCTCGAAGGCGGCGAGTCAGTGTGCCAGCGTGCCGGCATTCCGGTGGCCGGCGGTCACAGCGTGGATTCGGTCGAGGCGATCTATGGGCTTGTCGCCATCGGGCTGGTCAATCCACGTCACGTGAAGCGCAATGCCGACGCCAGGCCCGGCGACAAGATCGTTCTCGGCAAGGCACTCGGCGTCGGTCTCTACGGCGCCGCGGTCAAGAAGCAGCAGGTGAGCGACGCGCAATACCGAGAGTTGATCGCCACCACAACACAACTCAACACCCCCGGGATGCGTCTGGCGCAGCTCGCCGGTGTGCACGCGTTGACCGATGTCACCGGCTTCGGACTTCTCGGTCATTTGTTGGAAGTGTGCCGTGGCTCAGGCGTGCGTGCACGCGTGCAACTGGGCTCGGTGCCGCTGCTCACCGACGCACGGACACTTGCTTCCACTGGATTCGTGACCGGCGGCTCGGCCCGCAACTGGAAGGGCTACGGCAGCCTCATCGATCTGACGATGCACGGTGCCGTGGAGCAGGCGATTCTGACCGACCCGCAGACGAGCGGAGGGCTGCTCGTGGCCTGCGCTCCCGAGGTGGTGGACGACGTGCTCGACTGCTTCCGGCGCGAAGGCTTTGAGCGCGCGGCGGTCATTGGCGAGGTCGAAGCGGGCCCGCCGGGCGTCACGGTCGTGTAGCGCGAGGCGCGATAGGATGAAAGGCGGAGAGTGATACGTGCCTGGTGGTCGTCACGGTCTTCAAAATCGTCGCCCCGGCACTTCGTGCCGGGGGGTGGGTTCGATTCCCACCCTCTCCGTTAGCCTTCGCTCGCCCTGCGGGCGAGCTTCGTCTGGGCCAGGTCTCCCGCGTTGACCTACTTGGCCGCCGCGCTCGGTTCGCCTTTTGTCATCGTGAACACGCCAGTATAAAACCCGCTGGTGAAGAAGCCAACGAACTCCTTGTCGTCGGCGCGTCCGATCCAGTCGTAGACGCCGCCGTCCTTGGGACCGAGATCCGCAGTGCCTTTGAACAACACGGCGCCACCCGCCTGACGCCCTTCCATCGTGATCGTGTACTTGTACGGGCGGCCGCAATCGCCTTCGAAGACCGCCTGCCATGCGTCGCCTTTCTGCGCGATGGTCGCCGTCAGCTTGGCGCACAACTCCTTGGGCGGCGCGCTGGCACGCGCCGGGTTGTAAGCGCTCCATGTGCCGGTCCACGCCCCGGTGATGTTCGGCGGACCTTGTGGCCCGCGGCCGCCTTGGGCGTGCAGACTGCCGATCGCACTAACCAGGATGAGGACCACGAAAACCGTGAGTCGTCGCATAGTGCGTCAGAGTGTAGATGATGGTCGCGGCCTCAGGGCGTGAAATCACGCGCAAAGACCGAACAATTCCGTCTCATTGACGCGCTCGATAGCCCCATCAGAACAACCGATTGGACCGCCGATCCGAGGTCGGAGATGCTTTGTCTGCCTTTCATGAACCCAGGCATCCAGCAAATTGACGTCGTCCGAGTTGCTGCGCAGACGGGCGTGCCCGTCATCGACCACACGGCCGCCGAAGAGCCCCTCGAGCTGCGGCTTGGTGGCGAGCCCTTTGTCGTGATCATGCGGACGCCCGGCGCCGACCGTGATCTCGCGGCCGGCTTCCTCCTCTCCGAGCAGATCGTCCGGGTCGGCCCCGAGATCTCGGCGATGCGCTACTGCACCGACGAGGACGGCCGCGACTCACCAAACGTGCTGTCGGTGTGGCTGAACGGCGATGCCGCACTGCGGGCGCAGCACGCGATGAGCGGGCGCAGACACGTGGCGTCGAACTCGGCATGCGGCGTCTGCGGGCGTCGGTCGATCGACGATCTCATGTCGGGCGCGCGTCGCGTCGACGCCGCCATGACGGTCGCACGTGTGGTGATCGACTCTCTGCCACACACCCTGCGCGCCGCCCAGGACACCTTCGAGCGAACCGGCGGCTTGCACGCGGCGGGCCTGTTCGATCGCCAGGGTACGTTGATACGTGTTGCCGAGGACGTCGGCCGTCACAACGCGGTCGACAAAGTGATCGGCGCGTCCGTGATGGCCGGCGACATGCCGATGAGCGATCGCGCGCTCTTCGTCAGCGGCCGCACTTCGTTCGAGATCGTTCAGAAGGCGGTGGTGGCTGGCATCCCGATCGTTGCGGCCGTGTCCGCGCCATCGAGTCTGGCCGTCGAGCTCGCGCGGGAGGCGGGCGTGACGCTTCTTGGTTTCGTGCGTGCGGGCGGATTCAACATCTACGCCGGTCAGGAACGAGTCCTGTTATGAGTTCCGCCCCGGCTTCGGCCGATCTGGATCTTGTCTACGCCATCGTTGCGCGGCTGAAGCACGACGACGGTCCGCTGCTGCCGATTCTGCACGCGCTGCAGGACGCGCTCGGCTACGTTCCGCCGGACGCTGTTCGCGTGATCGCGAGCGAGCTGAACCTCACGCGTGCAGAAGTGCACGGAGTCGTGACCTTCTATCACGACTTCCGGCAGACGCCCGCCGGACGACATGTCATCAAGCTATGTCGGGCCGAGGCCTGTCAATCGATGGGTTGCGAAGCGCTCGTCGCTCGAGCCGAGCAGCAACTCGGAATCTCCTGCGGTCACGGGCAAACGACGGTCGACGGCAACGTCACGCTCGAACCTGTCTACTGTCTCGGGCTCTGCGCCACGGCGCCAGCAGGATGGGTCGACGATCGTCCGGTTGGACGACTCACAACCGCCAGGCTCGATGCGATTCTGAAGGAGATCGCGTGACGCGGCGCTTCTTCATCCCCCGCGATGCGGCTGCGCTGGCGGTTGGCGCTGATGACGTCGCGCGGGCGATCCAGCGCGCTGCTGCAATCGCGGATCAGCCGATCGACGTCATTCGTACCGGCAGCCGCGGCATGCTGTGGCTCGAGCCGCTCGTCGAAGTCGAGATCGACGGCGTCCGCCACGGCTTCGGACCGTTCGAGCCCGGGGAGGCGCAGGCGCTGTTCGAGCGCGGTTTCGAGTCGCACCCGAAGTCACTGGGACCGGTCGAGGACATCGACTACTTCAAGCGGCAGACGCGGTTGACGTTCGCTCGTTGCGGCGTCATCGATCCGGTGTCGCTCGATGCGTATCGTGCGACCGCCGGATACGCGGGGCTGACACGAGCCCTCACGATGACGCCGGCTGCGATCGTCGAGGAGGTCACCAAGTCAGGGTTGCGTGGCCGCGGCGGCGCCGGATTTCCGACTGGTATCAAGTGGAAGACGGTTCTCGAAACGACTTCTGAACAGAAGTACATCGTCTGCAATGCCGACGAGGGTGACAGCGGCACCTTCGCCGATCGCATGCTCATGGAAGGCGATCCGTTCACGCTGATCGAAGGCATGACGATCGCCGGCCTGGCCGTCGGCGCGACCAAAGGTTTTATCTACGTCCGCTCGGAGTACCCGCACGCAGTGGCCACGCTCGACACCGCCATCGGCATTGCGCGCAGGGCCGGTCTGCTCGGGACCGCCGTCGCGGGCTCGAGTCATGTCTTCGATCTCGAAGTGCGGATGGGTGCGGGCTCGTATGTCTGCGGAGAAGAGACCGCGCTGCTGGAGAGTCTCGAGGGGAAACGCGGCATCGTCCGGGCCAAGCCGCCGCTGCCGGCGCACGAAGGTCTCTTCGGCCGGCCAACCGTCATCAACAACGTACTGAGCCTCGCTGCCGTGCCGTTCATTCTCTCCGAAGGCGCACAGGCCTATGCCGACTTCGGCTTCGGCCGTTCACGCGGAACGACGCCGATTCAACTCGCGGGCAACATCAAACACGGCGGTTTGTTCGAGACGGCCTTCGGTGTGACGCTCGGCGAACTGGTCGAGACGATCGGCGGCGGTACTGCGACTGGTCGCCCAATCAAGGCGGCGCAGGTCGGCGGCCCGCTCGGCGCATACTTTCCACCGTCGCTGTTCGATACGCCGTTCGACTACGAGGCTTTCGCAGCGCGCCAGGGTCTCGTCGGGCACGCCGGTGTGGTGGTTTTCGACGACACCGTGGACATGGCGCGTCAGGCGAAGTTCGCGTTCGAGTTTTGCGCGATCGAAAGCTGTGGCAAGTGCACACCATGCCGGATCGGATCCACGCGCGGCGCCGAGACCATTGCAAAAGTGATCGCCGGCGAGGAGCGTGAGGCGAACCTGGTCCTCGTTACCGACCTCTGCGAGACGATGACGTTCGGATCGGCGTGTGCGCTGGGCGGTCTCACGCCCTATCCCGTGATGAGTGCGATCAAGCATTTCCCCAAGGATTTTGGCCATGCTGATCAAAGAGACTGACTTCGGAACGCCAGCCTCCAGGTCGACGAAGACGGTCACGCTCACGATCGACGGCAATCTCGTGACCGTGCCCGCGGGCGCGTCGATCATGCGCGCCGCGATGGACCTCGGCACGCAGATCCCGAAGCTGTGCGCGACTGACAGCATCAAGGCGTTCGGCTCGTGCCGCCTCTGTTTGGTTGAAATCGAGGGACGACACGGCACGCCGGCCTCCTGCACGACGCCGGTGGCCGAAGGTCTCGTCGTCCATACGCAGACCGATCGCCTGCAGAAGCTGCGGCGCGGCGTGATGGAGCTGTATATCTCCGACCATCCGCTCGATTGTCTGACGTGCGCGGCGAACGGCGACTGCGAGCTGCAGGACATGGCCGGCGCGGTTGGATTGCGCGACGTGCGTTACGGATACGACGGCGCGAATCACGTCTTCAAGAAGCAGAACGGCGCGACCAACCCGGTGTGGATGCCGAAGGACGAGAGCAATCCGTACTTCACCTACGACGCCTCCAAATGCATCGTCTGCAACCGATGTGTGCGGGCGTGTGAGGAGACACAGGGAACGTTCGCGCTCACCATCTCCGGGCGCGGTTTCGAGAGCCGCGTCTCGCCCGGAATGTCCGAAAGCTTCTTCGAGAGCGAGTGCGTTTCGTGCGGCGCGTGCGTGCAGGCCTGCCCGACTGCGACGCTGAGCGAGAAGTCGCTGATTCAGATCGGTCAGCCCGAGCACTCGGTGGTCACGACCTGCGCATATTGCGGTGTCGGCTGTTCGTTCAAGGCCGAGATGCGCGGCGAGACGGTCGTGCGCATGGTTCCCTATAAGGATGGAAAGGCCAATCGCGGCCACTCGTGTGTGAAGGGCCGGTTTGCCTGGGGCTATGCCACGCATCGCGAACGGCAGTTGAAGCCTCTGGTCCGCGAGAAGATCACCGATCCGTGGCGTGAAGCGACGTGGGAAGAGGCGATCGGCCGGGTCGCCTCGGAGTTCGCGCGCATCCAGGCGCAGTACGGCCAGGATTCCGTCGGCGGCGTCACCTCATCGCGTTGCACCAACGAGGAGACCTTCCTCGTGCAGAAGCTGATCCGTGCCGGGTTCGGCGTCAACAACGTCGACACCTGCGCGCGTGTCTGCCACTCGCCGACGGGCTACGGGCTCAAGACCGCGTTCGGCACGTCGGCCGGTACGCAGGACTTCGATTCGGTCGAGCACTGCGATGTGATGATGGTGATCGGCGCCAACCCGACCGACGGCCACCCAGTGTTCGCGAGCCGGATGAAAAAGCGCCTGCGCGACGGTGCCAGGCTGATCGTCGTCGATCCGCGCCGCATCGACCTGGTGCGGACGCCGCACGTCGAAGCCGACTATCACCTGCCGCTCACACCGGGCACCAACGTTGCCGTGCTCACCGCGATGGCGCACGTGATCGTCACCGAGGGGCTCGTCAACGAGGAGTTCGTCAAATCCCGCTGCGATGTCGACGCATTCAACGAATGGGCGGCGTTCGTCGCCGAGGAGCGGCACTCCCCTGAAGCGGTCGCCGAGTACACCGGGGTCGAACCGGAGGACATCAGAGGAGCGGCACGCCTCTATGCTACCGGCGGAAATGCGGCGATCTACTACGGCCTCGGCGTGACCGAGCACAGCCAGGGGTCGACGACGGTGCTGGCGATCGCGAACCTCGCGATGGCAACGGGCAACCTCGGACGTCCTGGAGTCGGTGTCAACCCGCTTCGCGGCCAGAACAACGTGCAGGGCTCATGCGACATGGGCTCGTTCCCGCACGAGCTTTCGGGCTACCGTCACATCTCGGACGAAGCGACGCGTGCGATGTTCGAAGCGTTGTGGGGCCGGCCGCTCAACGCCGAACCGGGGCTGCGCATTCCCAACATGCTCGACGCCGCCGTCGATGGCTCGTTCAAGGCGATCTACATCCAGGGCGAGGATATCCTGCAGTCGGATCCCGACACCCATCATGTGTCCGCCGGTCTGGCGGCGATGGAGTGCGTCGTGGTCCACGACCTGTTCCTGAACGAGACCGCAAACTACGCGCACGTCTTCCTGCCTGGCTCGACGTTCCTCGAGAAGGACGGGACGTTCACCAACGCCGAGCGGCGCATACAGCTGGTGCGGAAAGTGATGACACCGCGCAACGGCGGCTACGCCGACTGGGAGATCACGCAGCTCATTGCGAAGGCCATCGGCCTCGACTGGAACTACACGCATCCGTCGCAAGTCATGGATGAGATCGCCCGATTGACGCCGACTTTTGCGGGCGTCAGCTTCGCCAAGCTCGACGAGCTCGGCTCGGTGCAATGGCCGTGCAACGCGGCGAATCCCGAGGGGTCACCGGTCATGCACCGCGTCACCTTCTCCAATGGCAAGGGCAAGTTTGTCCTCACCGAGTACGTGCCGACCGACGAGCGCACCGGTCCGCGCTACCCGCTGCTGCTGACCACCGGTCGCATCCTGTCGCAATACAACGTCGGAGCGCAGACGAGGCGGACCGACAACGTGCTGTGGCATCAGGAGGATCGTCTCGAGATCAACCCTCACGACGCCGAGCAGCGCGGCATCAAGGAAGGCCAGTGGGTCCGCATCGCCAGCCGCGCGGGCGAGACCGCCTTGCGCGCGCTCGTCACCGATCGTGTCGCGCCGGGCGTGGTCTACACCACCTTCCATCACCCGTTGACTCAGGCCAATGTGATCACGACCGACTACTCTGACTGGGCGACCAATTGTCCTGAGTACAAGGTCACGGCCGTACAGGTGAGCCCCACCACCGGTCCGACCCGGTATCAACAGGAGTACGAGGCGTTCGCCACGAAGAGCCGCACGATCGAGTCACACGTGTCGGAGAGAGCGTAGCGCGTGCACACCGAAAAGCTGATCATGATGGCGAATCAGATCGCGGCGTTCTTTGCCGCTCAGGGCGAAACACGCGCCATTCCGCAAATCGCCAATCACATCGAGAAGTTCTGGGACCCGCGGATGCGACGCGAGATAACGGCTCACGTCGCCTCGAGCGGGGCCGGCCTCGATCCCCTTGCGCTGGCCGCCGTTCGATCGTTGAAGCCGATAGAATCGACTTCGTGAAGCCAGCGAAGGCCTCCCGTCTTCGAGCGATACCTGCTGTCGACAAAATCCTGCAGTCGTTAGGCGAAACCGGCCTTCCGGCGCCAGTTGTCGTGAACGCCGTGCGCCGTCATCTGCAGACGTTGCGATCGCACGAGACGATCCCTGCCGCTGACGCTATCGTCGCGGGCATTCGTGCGGAGCTGGAGCGGCTGCGCGCATCACGCATCACATCGGTCATCAACGCGACCGGGATTCTGGTCCACACGAATCTTGGTCGTGCCCCGCTCGCTGCCGAGAGCCTTCGCGCGCTCACCGAGATCGGCGCCAACTACAGCACGCTCGAATACAGTCTGAGTGACGGGACGCGCGGCAGCCGGGGCGCGTATCTCGAACACGCGCTCGCGATTCTCTGCGGCGCCAATGCTGCAACCGTCGTCAACAACAACGCGGCGGCTCTGGTCCTCATCCTCGAGTCCTTCTGCCGTGCCGAACCGTCCGAGGTCATCATCTCGCGCGGCGAGCTGCTGCAGATTGGCGGCGGCTTCCGTATCCCCGAGATCCTCGAAGCGCGCGGCGCGCGGCTTCGCGAGGTGGGCACGACCAACCAGACCGTTGTCAACGATTACGCCAGGGCGATCACGCGCAGCACGGCGCTCATCCTGAAAGTCCATCGCAGCAACTTCTTCATGGACGGCTTCGTCGAGTCGCCGTCAACGGAAGATCTCGCCGCGTTGGCCCGCAAGAAGAAGGTGCCGTTCGTCGAGGACCTCGGCAGCGGCGCAATTGTTCAAACGCAGGAAGTCGCAGGCGTGGAGCATGAGCCGACACCCGCGGAGGTCCTGACGCGAGGTGTCGATCTCGTCTGCTTCAGCGGCGACAAGCTGTTCGGCGGTCCGCAGGCTGGTGTCATCGTCGGGCGCAAGCGGATGATCGATGCGCTCAAGCGCGAGCCGCTCTTTCGAGCCATGCGGTGTGACAAGCTGATCCTCTCGGCGCTCGAGTCCACGGTTGATGCGTACCTTCGTGGCGAGACGCGGATCCCCGTTCTCGAGATGATGCACGTGTCCAACGATGAGCTTCGCGGCCGCGCCGAGCGCATCGTCACGGCGTTGGAGGGCCGGCAGCTCCGACTGCGGATCGGCGATGGGCACGCCCAGATCGGAGGCGGCACGTTGCCTCGATCGGCGCTG
This sequence comes from Vicinamibacterales bacterium, assembly GCA_035263125.1. GTDB lineage: Bacteria > Acidobacteriota > Vicinamibacteria > Vicinamibacterales > UBA2999 > Gp6-AA40. Next base: position 14,815 of record DATFRP010000294.1, on the reverse strand, counting down.
CCGTCGATCACAATTGAGGTGATCCATCCCAGGCTCGGCGCGCAGGCGCTGGCGGCACTGCTGCGGCGGCAACCCGAGCCGGTCATTGCCTACGTCGGCCGCGGGTCGATGAAGCTGGATCTCCGGACCGTCTTTCCACACCAGGACCCGGCCGTGATCCGCGGGCTTCTGGCTGCGTCGGGAGCGTAACAATCGCTGATGGACGAGGCGACGCACTACATCGTGGCCACGGCCGGCCACGTCGACCACGGGAAGAGCGCGTTGATCAAGGCGCTCACCGGAACCGATCCCGATCGTCTGCCCGAGGAAAAAGCGCGCGGCATCACCATCGATCTGGGGTTTGCGCATCTCGAACTGGCGTCGCCCTCGTCAGGGTCTCCGATCCACGTCGGCATCGTGGACGTGCCGGGACACGAAGATTTCGTCAAGAACATGGTTGCCGGTGTCGGTGCGATCGATCTCGCGCTGCTGATCGTCGCGGCCGATGATGGATGGATGCCGCAGACCGAGGAGCATCTGCAGATCCTGAGCTACTTCGGTGTCCGCAGGGCAGTGGTGTCGCTGACCAAGGCCGATCTGGTCACCGACGAGGCGACCGCAGTATCCGAAGTTCGCCGGCAGTTGGAAGGCACGGTGTTGGAGGGCGCTCCGATTGTTCCGACGTCTGTCGTGACCGGGCTTGGACTCGACGCGCTGAGAACGGCGATCGCGCGCGAGCTGTCCAACGCACCGCCGCCGCGCGACATTGGCAAGCCACGGCTTGCGGTCGATCGCGTGTTCACACTGACGGGAGCCGGCACGATCGTGACAGGCACGCTGGCCGGAGGACGGCTTCAACGCGGCCAGGCGGTCGTCATACAGCCCAGCGGCCGGCCGGCGCGAATCCGTCGGGTTCAGTCGCACGGAAGGGATGTCGAGACCAGCGGTCCTGGCACGCGCACGGCGCTCAATCTCGCCGATGTCGATCCGGTCGCTGGCGTGCATCGTGGTGATGTCGTCACGTTGCCGGAGATGAGCGGTGCGAGTGACTGCCTCGACGTGATGGTGGAGATCTCAGCGAGAGCGAGTCGGCCTCTCAAGGACGGCGTTCGCCTGCGCGTGCACCATGGCAGTGGAAACGTTCCAGCATACCTCGCGCTCGGAGTCGGAAAAGAGCTGGCAGTCGGACGCGGTCAGCTCGCGCAGCTGCGTCTCGAGGCACCTGTGTTCCTGTGCGCCGGCGACCGTCTCACTCTTCGCGACTGGTCCGAGCAACACACACTGGCGGGAGCGATTGTGCTCGATCCCGACGCCACGCGACGTGCATTTCGAAACGAGGCGCGACAGCAGTGGCTCGAGCGCCTCGCCGCATCGATTGATACGCCCGCCGACTTCGTGGCCGCTTACGTCGTTCGCGACAGGGCGGTTCGACGCTCACGCGCATTCGTGAAGACGCGATTCAGCACGCAGGACGTCGACCGCGCCATCGAACAGCTGGTTCGCGAAGGCACGGTGATTGCGACGGGAGATATGCTCGTCGGTGCGGCGAGTTGGGCAGCCGTTTATCGCCGAGCCGCGCAACTCATCGACGAGGGCCACCGCGATCACCCGGAGCGACAGGGATTGTCGCTCACCGATCTGCGTAACACCATCACGAAGGAATTCCCGGTCGACGAACTGTTCGACTCGCTCATCACCAGCCTCAGTCAGGAGGGCTTCACCCGCTCCGGTTCAATCATTCAGCGTGTTGGGCATCGCGCGCAGCTGCCGGAGCCGCTGCGGGCGGCAGGCGAGGCGCTGCGGCGTGCAATGTCGGCACAACCGCTGGAGCCGCCGTCACGCAAAGAGCTCGCGCCGGATGTGGCGTCGCAGCGGGCGCTCAAGTTCTTGATAGAGAGTGGGGAGGTCGTTGAGATCAGTGGCGATCTCGTCTTGAGCGCGGCTGCGGTCGCACAGGCGACGGCGCAGATCAAGGCCTTCGTCGCGAGGCATGGGCCGGCGACAGTGAGCGACCTGCGACAGTCGCTCGGGAGCAGCCGCAGGGTCGTCGTGCCGCTGCTCGAATACCTCGACCGCACGTTCGTGACCATGCGTCGCGGCGACAAGAGAGCGCTTCGATGATTTCGCTCGACGCCGTGCAACTGCGCGCCATTGGCGCCGATGTCCTCGGGCAATTGAAGGTTGATGATTTTGTCAGTGTCGTCGATGTCCGCGACCTCTCGGACGGTGCATGGTCCGTGAACTTCGACGATCGCTGGCCGGATGCGCGGTTTCCGGCGTTCGCCATCGAGATCCAGGAGGACTGGTCGCGTGAGGGAGCGGTCAGCGAGTTGCGCACTGTTCTGCGGGAGAAGCTCTGGATCTGCCCGCTCTGCCAGCGTCGAGCTTTGATTCGACGTCTCGTCGATATGAGCGTCTCCCGAGTCGAATGTCATCACTGCGGCCGATTCGAGATCGAAGGCGACGTGCTGGACCTGTTTCGTTCTGCAGTCGAGCGCGGCGACGAGCACATCCTGAAGGCGTTGCCGCGCCTATCGGCTGCAACTCGGATTGCGACCTCTCCGTTATCGTTGGGCGTCGATACCTGGCAGGGCTTGGCCGGCGAATGATGCTCGGAGTACGATCGGAGTCTTCGTAGGGGCCGCCTTTAGGCGGCCCCACGAGAGGGCCGGCTAAAGCCGGCCCCTACGTACTCCAAACCATGGCCGACAGTATCGGAAACCCACTCGAGAGTACCGGCACGCCGCTGACTCCAGGCAGCCGGCGCTTTCTGATGAACGCCGGGCGGACAACAAAGCAAGGCCAGCAGGTCAGCTCTGGCAAGTTTCTCGACGACTACAAGGCCACCGTCAGTACGATGCTGATGCACCCCGACGACATGAAGGAGATCGGGGTGCCGAATGGCAGCACCGTCCGTGTCCGGTCGTTGTGGGGTGAAGAGACCTTCAAGTGCGTGGCAGGGAAGACGCCGAGCGGGATGATCTTCATCCCCTATGGTCCGCCGACCTGTCGATTGATGGGACAATATACGGACGGAACGGGCATGCCCCTGTCGAAGGGGTGGGAAGTCGAGGTCGAGCTGCTCGAAGCGCCGCCCTCGGGCTCGGACGTGGCCGCCCCAGAGGCCCCAGAGGAATGACCATGAAACGTGGATCGAACACGGTAGTGGACCGCGAGCAGGCGATCCGCTACGGCATCCTGCCCGAAGAGCAGGTGCCGCACTGGACTGAAATCGAGAAAGGACGATTCCAGCCGCGACGGACTCGAGGGAGTTACCGTGGCCGGGAACTGGCTTGAACGTTCCTCGTGTCGCCCGGTACGGGCGATAAGCAACCCGGATAGGAATCAGGACCTAGCCCAGGCCTGAATCCTGATTCCTGAATCCCGATTCCTTCGTAGGGGCTTTCATGGAGATAGTCCGCAACGCGACGTGCACCTTCTGCGGGTGCGTGTGTGACGACATCGAGCTGCACGCCGAGCAGGAGAAGATCGTCAAGGCGAAGAACGCCTGCAGTCTCGGCGAGGCCCACTTCCGCTATCACACCGCCGAACATCACTATCCCGACGCGTTGATCGACGGCAAGGAAGCGACGGTCGAGGAAGCCGTCGAGGTCGCGGCCGACATTCTTTACAACGCCAACATGCCTCTGGTGTACGGGCTCAGCAACGTCACCTGTGAGGCCAGCCGCGGCGCCGTCGCGCTCGCCGAAATGATCGGAGGTGTGGTCGACAGCCACACCTCGCTTTGACACGGCCCCACTGAGATAGCCGCCCAGTTGGGTGGCAAGGTTACGTGCACACTCGGTGAAGTGAAGAACCGGGCGGATTTCATCATCTACTGGGGTGGAAACCCGGCGGAGTGTCACCCGCGTCACTTCACGAAGTACACGATCATGCAGAAGGGCAAGTTTGTCCCACAGGGACGAAAAGGCCGGACGATGATCACGATCGACATTCGTGAAACACCGTCGGCCAGAGCCGCGGACATCGCGCTGATCATCAAGCCGGGCAAGGACTTCGAACTGGGAACGACAATGCGCGCGCTCATGAAGGGTCAGAAGGTGGACGAGGCGCGCGTCGCGGAAATCGGACTGTCGCTCGACACGATCAAGGATCTCGTCGAGCGGATGAAGCGCGCCAAGTTCGGCGTCATCTTCTTCGGCATGGGCCTCTCGATGACCCGCGGCAAGCACATGAACTCCGCCGGCATCCTGAACATCGCCGCGGAGATGAACGCGTTCACGAAGTTCGTCTGCATGCCGATGCGCGGACACGGCAATGTCACCGGCGCCGACGTCGTGCTCCGCTGGACGACCGGCTACCCCTTCGGCGTCAACTTGAGCCGCGGGTATCCGCGCTTCAACCCGGGAGAGTTCTCGACCGTCGACGTGCTGGTGCGCGGTGACAACGACGCCACGCTGGTGCTCGGCGCGGATCCTGGAGCGACGATGCCGCAGCCGGCGATCGAGCATCTGAAAAGGACGCCGACGATCGTGCTCGACCCCAAGGTGACCCACACGAGCAAGCTCGCGCGCGTGCACTTCACGACGGCCGTGACCGGCGTAAGCGCGGCCGGCACGGCGTATCGCATGGACGAGATCCCGATCACCCTGCGGCCCGGGCTGAAGTCGCCCTATCGGACTGACGAGGAGATCATCAACCTGATCATCGCCGCCGTCGCGAAAAAGCCTGGCTGGCGGCCTGCGCCCGTATCCCTCCGCGCGTAATGCAAAATTCAAAATTCAAAATGCAAAAGGCAATAGGCCAAAGCGAGAGGGGATGTCGCCGTTCCTTCGCATTTTCATTTTGCATTTTGAATTTTGCATTTTGAATTACGCATCTCAGGATACCCAGACCCCATGGTCCGAATAACCGCCGGGCGAGTCTACGATCCCGCCAACGGCGTCGACGGCGTCGTCAAGGACATCCACATCGGCGACGACGGCCGCATCACCGCTGATGCCGGCGGCGCCCCGAGCCGCACCATCGACGCCACCGGCATGCTGGTGTTTCCCGGCGGCGTCGACGTGCATACGCACGTCGCGGGCGGCGCGCTCAACTTCGCACGCGGCCTCGTTCCCGAGAATCAACGCGTCGCGCAGAAGTTCCTCCACACGCCGGAGCTCCGCGCCGGCATCGGCGGCCTGACGCCGACCACGTTCGCCACCGGCTACCTCTATGCCGGCATGGGCTGGACGACGGTGAACGAGGCGGCGGTGCCGATCCTGTCCGCCAAGCACACCCACGAGGAGATGCACGACATCCCGATCGTGGACAAGTCCACGCTGCTGCTGATGGCGAACAACGAGCTGATGCTCGATCTGCTCGAGGCCGGCGAGTTCGAGCGGGCGAAGTCGCTCGTGGGCTGGATGCTGTGGGCGTCGAAAACGTTCGGCATCAAGGCGGTGAATCCTGGTGGCGTCACGGCGTGGAAGTGGGGCAAGAACGCGAACCAGTTGCATCAGCCGATCGAGGGCTATTCGAAGGTGACCGCGGCGCAGATCGTGATCGACCTGGCTCGCATCGTCGACGAGCTCGGGCTGCCGCATCCGATGCACCTGCACCAGAACAACCTCGGTGTTCCCGGCAATGTCGGTTCGACGATCGAGACGATGAACATGCTGCAGGGCCGACGTGCACACCTCGCGCACCTGCAGTTCCACGCCTACGGTGGACAGGACTGGAGCACCATGCGGTCGGGTGCGAAGGAGGTGGCCGAAGCGTTCATGAAGCACAAGAACCTGACGTGCGACGTGGGCGCGATTCTGTTCGGCGATGCTGTCACGATCACCGCCGACGGTCCGTGGCAGCACTTCCTGCACGAGCTCACCGGACGCAAGTGGGGAAACCTCGACGTCGAGAACGAGACCGGGTGCGGGATCGTGCCTTACGTCTATAGCGACCATAAGCTCGTCAACGCGATTCAATGGGCCGTTGGACTCGAGCTCTTGCTGCTCATCGACGACCCGTGGCGCGTGTATTTGACGACCGACCATCCCAACGGCGGAGGTTTCTGGCGGTATCCGGAGATCATGCGTCTCCTGATGGACGTCGAGTTCCGCAAGTCGGAAGTGAAGAAGCTCCCGGCCGAAGCGTTGAACCGGATCGCGCTGCCGGAGATTGATCGCGAGTACTCGATTTCCGAAATGGTCATCGTCACGTCGGCGGGCCCGGCCCGGGCCCTTGGCCTGAAGCAGAAGGGGCATCTGGGCGTCGGCGCGGATGGCGACGTCACCATCTACTCGGCCAAGCCTGACAGCGACGGCGTGATGTTCACGCATCCGCGGTATGTGCTCAAGGGTGGCAAGGTCGTCGTCGAAGAAGGGCAGATTCGGGCGCTCTCCGAAGGGCGCGTGTTCCTGGTCCATCCCGATTTCGAGCCGGCGATCGAGGACTTCATCCGCCCGACGTTCCAGAAGCTCTACACGCTGTCATTCGAGAATTACCCGACTGAGATCACACGGCTGAAGCACCCCGAGACCGTGCCCTGTGTGCCGCAATGATCACGCTGACGTTGAAACAGCCGGTCGACCGCGTACCGCTGGAGGCTGAAAGCATCTGCCCTGATGTGATGGTCACGCTCGACCATGCCGCTGTCTGCGCCTTGCCGGTGTTTCTCGGCAAGCGCCAGTGCCGCATCGACGACTTCTTCACGGTCGATGGTGAGAAGAGCGATGAGATCGATCTGCACGGCGATCTGAGAAAGGTCAGATGGATTGGCCGCGGCATGACCAGAGGGCGGATCTCCATCGACGGGAATGCCGGCATGCATCTCGGCGCCTACATGAAGGGTGGCACGATCGACGTGTCCGGTGCCGCGTCTGACTGGGTGGGTGCCGAGATGTCGGGCGGGCTGATTCGTATCGCCGGCAATGCCGGGGGTCAGATTGGCGCCGCCTATCGCGGCAGCCCGCGAGGCATGACCGACGGAACGATCGTCATCGGAGGATCGGCAGGCCTCGAGGTCGGCATGCGCATGAAGCGAGGGCTGATCGTCATCGGCGGGCCGGTCAGAGATTTCGCTGGTCTCGAAATGAAGGGCGGCACGATCGTGCTGCGTCACGGGGCCGAGCTGCGCACCGGTGCGTGGATGCAACGCGGAACGATCATCTCGCTGAAACCGATTCCTCTGCTGCCGAGTTTTCTCTACTCGTCGAGCTACGTACCCTCGTTCATGGGCGTGCTCGTCAAGCATCTCGCCACTGTGGAGATCTGTTTGCCGTTCGAACCAGCGGCTGGCGCCTATCAGCGATTCCTCGGCGATACCTCCGTGAAGGGCAAGGGAGAAATCCTCGTCTGGCATGTTCACGCAGCCAACGCGTGATCGACCGTGATCCTCATCCGCGAACATATTTAGAGGAGCAGATCTCGACCGTGAAGTTGTGATGCAGCGGTCGCGGGCTTCGAGGATGATAGGAAGCGAGAGGCAACACTCGCACTATGGCCGCCAGGACTCCGATCGCACCACTCCTGACCGAATCGCAGGAAGCGCTCCTCTTCCCGTCGCTCACATCAGCCCAGATCGCGCGGATCGCTGCCGGTGGCCAGGTCCGTCATATCACCCCCGGGGAGATTCTCGTCGAGGTCGGCGATCGCGTCGTTCCGTTCTTCGTCGTGAGGAGCGGACTGATCGAGATCGTTCAGCCCTCTAGCGCCAACGAGACGCTCGTCGTCACACACGGCCCGGGCAAGTTCACGGGTGAAGTGAACTTGATCGCCGGCCGGCGTTCGTTGACGCGGTACCGCGTGTCGGAAGAGGGCGACGTCATCCAGCTGACACGCGAACAGCTGCTCAACGTCGTGCAATCAGACGCGTCCATCAGCGAGATCGTGATGCGCGCGTTCATCTATCGCCGTCTCGAGCTCGCGGCCCACGGGATCAGCGATCTCGTGCTGATCGGCTCCGCCCATTCGTCAGCCACGCTGCGCATCAAGGCGTTTCTCGGGCGCAACGACCATCCGTTCCGCTACGTCGACCTCGATCGCGACGCCGACACCGAGGCGATGCTCGACACCTTTCACATTTCCGTCGCCGACATCCCGGTATTGATCTGCCGCGGTGGGTTCGTCCTCAGGAATCCGAGCAACGAGAAAATCGCCGACTGTCTCGGGTTCAACGAGAACATCGTGTACACGTCGGTGCGCGACGTCGCCATCGTCGGCGCTGGTCCTGCCGGCCTTGCCGCAGCCGTGTACGCCGCGTCGGAAGGACTTGACGCGCTCGTGATCGAGTCGGGCGCGCCAGGCGGACAGGCTGGCTCGAGCTCGAAGATCGAGAACTACCTTGGATTCCCCATGGGCGTCTCGGGCCAGGAGCTGACCGGACGCGCGTTCATGCAGGCAGAGAAGTTCGGTGCCCAGATCCTGATCGCACGCGGCGCCACCGCGCTCACGTGCGATCGAAAGCCGTATCGCATCGAGATCGGCAACGGAGAAACCGTGCCGGCGCGGACAGTGATCCTGGCCACCGGGGCGCAGTATCGCAAGCCTGCCATCGACAATCTGGCCTCGTTCGAAGGTGCCGGCGTCTACTACAGCGCCACGCCCATGGAAGCGCAGTTGTGCGGCAACGAAGAGGTCATCGTCGTGGGCGGCGCCAATTCAGCTGGGCAGGCGGCGGTATTCCTGGCGGAGACGGCGTCCCGGGTCCACATGCTCGTGCGCGGTGACGGTCTGTCGGACACCATGTCGCGCTATCTAATCCGTCGGATCGAGGAGACCAAGAACATCGAGTTGCGGCCGAGCACCGAAATCGTCGCGCTCGAGGGGACTGGCCGTTTGGAGTGCGTGGACTGGCGTGACAACCGGACAGGCCAGGTCAGTCGTCATCGGATCCGCCACGTGTTCCTGATGACCGGCGCCGTGCCGAACACCGAGTGGCTGGGCGGCTGCGTCGTACTCGATGCCAAAGGGTTCATCAAGACCGGACCCGATCTGTCGAAGGACGATCTCGCGGCGGCTCGATGGCCGCTCGCACGTCCTCCATATCTGCTCGAAACCAGCCTGCCCGGCGTCTTCGCCGTCGGCGACGTCAGAGGAGGCAACGTCAAGCGCGTCGCGTCGGCGGTCGGGGAAGGATCGATCGCGATTTCCTTCGTGCATCGCACGCTCGCGGACTGAAAGGGGGCGGACATGGCCTCCGGGACCTGTGCGCATATCCAAGCGATCACTTCGGTGAAACAGCCGCACAAGCGGGTGTGCGAAGAGTGCGTGAAGATCAAGGCGCAGTGGGTGCACCTGCGCACCTGTCAGGAATGTGGCACGACGCTGTGCTGCGACAGCTCACCGAATCGCCACGCGAGCAAGCACGCGCGTGCGAGCGGGCATCCAGTCATTGCGTCAGCAGAGATGGGTGAGCGCTGGCTCTACTGCTTTCCCGACGACGACTTTGTCGAGTACTGAACTCTTCCTGCTTCCTCTACGTTGGCACCTCGTTGTTTCGCCGCGCCGCGCGATCCATGAGCGTCGACAGCACGGAGGGCACGAGACGCGACACACTCTGCCAGCCTGACTTCGCTTCGTCGCCGTCGACCTGGTTGCCAGACGGCAGCAGCCGATTCGCTGTCGCCATCAGCCCGGCGACGAACGAAGGAGCCAGCGCTTTCATGGCGACGGCGATGCGCGCCACTGGTGTGATGATCAGCTCGGGGGCGCCAGAGCGACACGCCTCGATGATCTGACGCGCCGCCTTCGACGCTTCGATCGAAAGCCCCGGCACCGAACTGGCAAGATGGGACCAGGCAAATTCCCACCGGTGCTTGCCTTTGAACCGCGCATTGTAAGTCGAGCCGGTCCGCATCAGCCCGGGGATGACAGTGGTGACCGAAATCCCCTCGCGCGCCAGCTCGGCGCGTACTCCCTCCGAGAGGCCGGTGAGCGCGAACTTGCTTGCGCTGTACGGCAGCAGATGCGGCACTGCGAGCTTGCCCCCGATCGAGGAGATGTTGACGATGCGCCGCGCGCCGGCGCGACGCATGTGAGGAAGGGCGGCGAGCATCGCAAACAGCGGACCCCAGAAGTGCGTCGCCATCGCATCCTCGAAATCGTCGACTGTCATGTGATCGATCGGACCGATCTGGATGATGCCGGCGTCGTTGACCAGCACGTCGAGGCCACCGCGCTCGCGTGCGACCTGGTCGACGACCCTGACGACCTGCGTGCGGTCGCGCACATCGCAGATGATCGTGGCTGCCGAACAGCCGCGCTCCTGCAGATCGATTCGTGCGCGTTCGAGTTCCCGGGGGTCGCGAGCGGCGATCGTCACGTGTGCGCCTTCGGCCCCGAACTGACGCGCGAGCTCCAGCCCGAGCCCGCGCGAGCCGCCGATGATCAGGACCGACGCTCCATCGAAGTCGACATCGCGTGACGAGCGTGCGAAGCGGCTGAGGGCGAACGCACAGGCGCCTGCGGCTGCTGCCACTCCAAGAGCTTGTCTGGTTTTCATGGGGGTTCGCTCCTCGCGCGAAGGTCGATGGTTCAGCTTTCACGTACGAACGTCGACGCCCATATTGGATCTGCAACGAGGCTGCCAGCGCCGGCGTCGCATTCCCTCGTTGTGTCGGGTGCGTCAGCGTCGTGTCGTTGTCGTTAGGCAAGTCGCGTGCTCCAGGGAGTGTCGTGATCTCAGGCAGTCCTCTCTGGGGGCAATCGTCTTGCATCGGCTTGCGATATGAAGCGCTCGACGTCTTCAGATTCCGTCGCGTCGGCTGCCAATGCCGGGCTGCGTTACGTCAGCGATCATGATCCCGGGCTGCGACGGGTCAAGCGCGGCAAAGGCTTTCGATATGTTGGTGTCGGCGGTCGGGTCATCAGCAACGCGGCCGAGCTCGAGCGAATCCGGTCGCTGGTCGTGCCTCCGGCATGGACCGACGTCTGGATCTGCCCGAATCCGCGCGGCCATCTTCAAGCGACCGGCCGTGACGCGAAAGGACGAAAACAATACCGCTACCATGCACGGTGGCGCGCCTCCCGCGACGAGACGAAGTTCGATCGCATGCAGGCCTTCGCGGCGGCACTTCCCGAGATCCGCCGTCGCACCACAGCGGACCTGACGAGGCCGCGCCTGCGCCGCAAGAAAGTCCTCGCTACGGTCGTGCAGCTCCTCGAGAAGAGCATGATTCGCGTCGGCAACGAGGAGTACGCACAACAGAACGACTCGTTCGGATTGACGACGCTGCGAAACCGGCACGTGCAGGTCAACGGAAGCACGTTGCGCTTTCGGTTTCGCGGAAAGAGCGGTATCCGGCATACCGTTGACGTCAACGATCGCCGGCTCGCGCGGGTCGTGAAGCAATGCCGCGACCTGCCCGGCCAGGAACTCTTTCAATACATCGATCGCCGTGGGACGGTACGGGGTGTCGACTCAGGCGACATCAATCGCTATCTGCGCAAGATCAGTGGCGACGACTTTACCGCCAAAGACTTCCGCACCTGGCTCGGGACGGTGCTGGCCGTGACAGCGCTTCACGAGCTGCGGACTGCGCCTACGATGAAGCAAACCGAGAAGAACGTGCTGCTCGCGATCGACGCCGTTGCCGGACTGCTGGGGAACACGCGCGCCGTGTGCCGAAAATCGTACGTGCATCCCGGGATCGTCGACTGCTACTGCGACGGGACGATGGCGAAGTTGCTTGCGCGTCGCTTCAGAGCCATCGACGGCTTGAGCGCTGAGGAAGTTGCCGTCGTCGCGATCCTCCGCCACTTGCAGAATAGAGATCTGGCGAAAAGGAAGGCCGCGTAGGCAACGTAGGGGCCGCCTTCAGGCGGCCCCAGAGGGCCGGCTAAAGCCGGCCCCTACGTGCGATTAGAAATCGATCTGCGCGCCGATCTTCACGAAGCGCGGTGTCAGTACCGACGAGGGGGCGAGCCACCTCTGCGCGGGGGTTGATGGCGTCGGGTTGTAGTTCTGGTTGTAGGTGAGGACCGCGTCGGAGTTGGTGGCGTTGATGATGTCGACGCCGACGTTGTACCGCACGCGACCGAACCGCAGGATCTTCGCGAATCGCAGGTCGAGTGCGTTGACGCGATCGCCCCACACATCGCCTGGCTTCACGAGCGCGACGGCCACGGTCGCCGGATTGCCGGCCACCGGCCGGCCCAGCGCAGCGGCCACGAGCGCCGCCGGTGCGTTCCAGTTGGCGCCAAGCACGCCGCCTTGATCGCTCCTCAGCGTTCCGCTGATAAGCACATCGACCTTCGGCAGCGTGTAGCTGCCAAGTGCCGTGGCCTTGGTGATGAAACCGGGATCCGCGTGGCAGTAGGGGTTTCCGGGATTGACCGCGGGGCTGACCCCGGCGACCGTCGTCAACTCCGGCACCTGGGCGCGCACCGCGCAGTTGTCCTGCACCGTCTTGCCGGTGTTGATCCCGCCTTGGAACTGGACGCCGCGACCGAGCCTCGCGCTCAGGTTGAACAGCATCCCGTTGTACTTCTGATACTGCTCGCCGATGTCGTCCGCGAGCGTGATGCGGTTGCTCGTCTGGCCGAAGCCGGTGGCGACGACGCTATAGAGGCCGTTGATTACGTAACCGCCGCCGCCCGGCAATGCGGGATCCGACGGGGCCGTGATGCTGTATTGCGTGAAGTCGATGGGCCCGACCGCGAGGTTGTCGGTGATCGTGAAGTTGTTCAGCCACCGGCGGAAGTACCCGACCTCGATCGACACACGTGGCAGCACCTGCTGCTGCACCGACGCGCCGATCTGCCAATCGTTGGAGCGCACGCCCCAGCCCGTGAGGATCTTCGGATCGATCGCGGCCGTCGTCAGCGCCGCGGTGCCGAAGGTCTGCGCGTTGCTGGCACCACAGTTGTCGCCGCCGACGGCGGTCAGGTTCTGCGCGGCGTTGTTGCGCAGGTCGCAGTCGGGCACCCAGTTGCCGTTCGTGTCGGTCCAGCTGCGGGTTGCGGTGGTGGCAATGCGGCCGAGCGGATTCGACAGGATGTAGTTGTTGTTGTTGCTGGTCGGCTCGAGGTACTTGCCGAAGTTGAACTTCACCGCGGTCTTCCCGTTGCCGAACAGGTCGTACGCGACGCCGCCACGTGGCGAGAGATCCTTGTACGCGTTCACGCCGTCGGTCTTCGGGAAGACCAGCGGGTTGGCGAGCCAGTTGGAGGCATTGATCCGCTCTTCTGGCGAGAAGCTCCAGTTGCGATCGTATCGGAGTGCGCCCTGCAGTGTCATGCGGCCATGCGTCCACTGATCCTGCACGTACAACGAGGCGTTGCGCGTGCGATAGCTCGTGGTGAAGGGCAGCAGCGTCTGCGTCAGGGAGATGGGAACGCCATTGTTCACCGTGTACGACAGGTTGTTGTCGTTGGTGAAGCCCTGGAGATCGGAGACGAGCGCGACACCGCCGTAGCCGATCTTCAGGTTGTGCGCGCCGGTCACGTACGAGACTGAGGCGCGCCACGTGTACTGGGCGTCCCAGCTGTCGGACCAGTTCGCAGATCGATAGGTGACGCCAGGAAGGCCGCCGTTGGCCGAACAGCCGGCAGAGCACTGCTCGGTGATGCGGACGAGCGGCCGCGTGGTGTTGCCCGGGCTCTCATACGGACCGAAGGGCGCTTGATACGCACCGAAGCCGGCCTCGAAGAGCATGCGGTTCGTCGCGGTTTCCGACCACGTGACCTGCCGCACTCGCGGATGGGCATCCAGGTACGCGCCGATCTCGGGCGAGGTCGTTGAGCTGAGGCCACCGAGTCCAAGCGGACCAATTCGGTTTCCCGATTCCGGCTGCTGGCGGCATCCATCCTCGGTGGTCGTGAACGTCGCGCCGTTGCAGGCATGCTGCTCGTCCCAGTGCACATTGATCTTGTCCTTGTGCGTGGCCTGAACCGTCAAGCGCATCGTGTAGAGACGCCAGCTTTCCGCTCCGCGGACTTCGTGCCCGCGATCGGGTGCGTAGAGGAACTGGGTGGGATCGCCTGCGTTCAGATTCGGAAAGATGTTGGGAATCGTACGGTGCTGCCCCTCGTCGCGAGCCGCAACGCGATACCACAGACGGTCCTTGATGATCGGCCCGCCCATCCCGTACGTGAAGTCCCACTGTTTGACGAGCTTGCCTGGCGTGGTGAGACCCGCGGCCTGCAATGCCGGCGTGTAGTTGCTGCCAATCATCCCGCCGCCGACACCGGAGAGATACGCATTGCCGGAAATCGTGTTGCCGCCGCTCTTCGGGATGATGCTGAGCGAGGGGCCGCCGACTTCCACTTCACCAAGACCACCGGACGTCGTCGTCACGACTTCCTGTGCGTTTGAGATGTCGGCGACGTAGGTCGAGACACCGCTGCCGCCGAGTCCCGCGCCGGTGTTCAGGCCGTCGACCTGCATGCGCCCTTCGTTGTTGCGTCCGCCGGCGCCGCCGAAGACGGTCATCTGCGGCGTCACCTGCACATCGGCCGGGCTGCCGCCGATCGTGACGATGCCGGGAATCAGGAGCGCGGTTGCGGCCCACGATCGCGCGGTGGGAATCGACGTGAGCACGTCGCTGCTGATCGTCGTCTGACGCCGGATGCTCTGCACGTCGACGATCGGCGATGCGCCGGTCACCGTGATCGTTTCGGTGACGCCGCCGACTTTCATGTCGGCGTCGATCTGCGCGACGAACGAACCAGACAGCTCGATGCCATCGCGCTTCACCTGATTGAAGCCCTGCAGCGCAAAGGTCACGGTGTACGTTCCGGGCGGCAGATTGACGATCCGGTACAGACCGCGTTCGTCGCTGACTGTCGTGCGGATTTTCTCGATGAGCGCCGGGCTCGACGCCTCGACGGTGACGCCAGGCATCGCCGCGCCCGATGCGTCTTTGACGGCGCCGGCGATCGATGCCTGCTGCGC
>DATFRP010000293.1:0-4536 GCA_035263125.1 Vicinamibacterales bacterium | reverse complement strand
TTCTGCGATTCGGGCCAAACGGGGTCGGGGCTAGACCCGTCCCCGACCTGTCCCCGACCTGACCCCGGCCTGTCCCGGACCCGACCCCCGTACAAGCGCGGTGGCGTAGAAGGCTTCGAGGCCGTGCACAAACGGCAGCGTTCTCAGCACGCCGGTGTCGTCGATTACAGGAGTCAGGCTCGCGGTTCCGTCGGTGCGTAGATCGAGTTGACGCCAGTCGGGATGCCGCGTCAGAAATGCCCGCACGACGTCGTCGTTTTCTTCGAGCTCGCTCGAGCAGGTTGCGTACACGAGACGTCCGCCCGGTCGCACGACCGTTGCCGCCCGCGTCAGCAGGTCGAGCTGCGCGCTCGCAAGCGCTTCGAGATCGCGTTCCTGCCGGCGCCACTTGATGTCGGGATCGCGCCGGATCGTCCCGAGGCCGGAACAGGGCGCGTCGACCAGCACGCGATCGAACACCGCGTCGAACGGCAGGTGTCCCGCTGATGCGATGTGCACGAGATGCACGTGCGTCGCACCCGACGCGCGGATGGTGTCGCGCATGAGCGATACACGTCGCGCGCGCACATCGCTCGCCACGAGCACGCCGCTGTCGTTCATGATGGACGCGATGGCGACCGTCTTTCCGCCAGGCGACGCGCACAGGTCGAGCACGCGTTCGCCTGGCTGCGCGTTCAGCGCGAGGGGGACGAGTTGGCTGGACTCGTCCTGTACCAGGAACGTTCCGTCGAGGGGGCGGCGCAGCGGGTTTCCTGTCGTGACGATCAGTCCATCCGGCGCATATTGCGTCGGCTCGGTGTCGATGTCTTCGGTGCCGAGTGTCTGCTGTACCGCCTGACGCGAGGTGCGCAGTCGATTAGCGCGAAGCGTCAGCGGCGCCGGCTCGTTGTTGAATTGCGCCCAGCGCTCTGCGTGCTCGAACCCGTAGCGATCGAGCCACCGTGCGACCAGCCAATCGGGATGCGACAACGTGATGCCGAGATACGCCAAGGTGTCTTCGCGGTTGCCAAGATCCTTCGGCCGCGCAGGGATCGGCAGCCGATGCCGCTGGCGCAGCGTCGATCGGAGCACGGCATTCACGAAACCGGCGGCGCTCGGTTTCTTTGCCGCACGGGTCAGATTGACCGCATCGTCGACGACCGCGGCCGCGGGCACCCGATCCAGATGCAGGATCTGATAGAGGCTGAGTCGCGCGATGACGAGCACCGACGCGTCCAGCTTCGACAGCGGCCGGCGCGAGACGTGCTCGATGAGATGGTCGAGAAGACGCTGCCAGCGGAGTGTGCCGGTAACGATCGCGGCCGTCAGTCCGCGATCGCGCTCGTCGTCCAGCCGCGTTCGAGCATACGCGAGTGCCGACGGCAGATCGGCACGGCCGGCCGCGACTGACGCGAGTGCGTGAAAGGCAGCCGTCCGCGCCGGCGAGATGGCCATGACGTCATCGCGCAGTCAGACGCGATCCCGCGGAGACCGAATGCCCCGCGAGGAAGTCACGCACCGGCATGGCTCGCCGCCCTTCGGGCTGCACCTCCACGAGCGCAAGCCGGCCATCGGCGCCAGTAGCCACTTCGATCCCGTCGCTCGAGACAACCACGATTGTGCCAGGTGATTCGGTTGTTGGTCGTGGCTCGACGCGGCTTCTGATGATGATCAACCGCGCCCCCTCGAGGTACGTGTACGCATGCGGCCACGGATGCAGTCCGCGCACACGATTGTGAAGCGCCGGCGCGGAGAGGCTCCAGTCGACGAGCCCTTCGTCGCGTGTGAGGCGAGGCGCATACGTCGAAAGCCGATCGTCCTGTGGCTCCTCGTGCGCCGACCCTGATGCGATCTCATCAACCACGCGTATCAGCAGGGGAGCGCCGAGCGCAGCAAGAGCGCGTTCCACTTCAGCGCTCGTATCGTCAGGCCCGATTGCGCGCGTCGCCTTCGCGAACATCCCGCCGCTGTCCAGTGCCTTGACCACACGCATGATCGTGACGCCGGTCTCGGGTTCGCCATCAATCACGGCGCGATGAACCGGCGCTGCGCCACGGTACTTGGGCAGAAGCGAGGCATGTACGTTGATCATGCCGTAGCGGGGAAGATTCAGGAGCTCGTCTGGAATCAACTTGCCGTAGGCGGCGACGACGCCGAGATCCGCCGCCCACCCGGCAAAGGCCGCGGTAAATGTCGGGTCTCTGAGACGATCGGGCTGAAGCACCGGAAGCTGACTCTCTGCAGCGGCCTGCTTCACGGGCGCGTCGGTCACACGCTGTCCGCGCCCCCGTGGCCGGTCGGGCTGCGTCACGACGCCGACAACCCGATGCCGTGATGCGACGAGCGCGCGCAAGGATGGCACCGCGAAATCTGGCGTTCCGAAAAAAGCGATGCGCAGAGGATCGGCCGTCACCATTTGCCGGTGCGCGACAGCTTCTTGATCCGGCGAACGATGAGATCCTTCTGCAGCCCGCGCAGGCGATCGACGAAGACGGTGCCCTCGAGGTGATCGACTTCGTGTTGAAAGCAGCGCGCGAGCAGGCCCGTGGCCTCGACGACCTGCTCTTCACCGTGACGATTGAGCCCTTTGAGGACCGCGCGCGATGGACGCGCCACCGTCGCGTTGAATCCGGGCACGCTGAGGCAGCCTTCCTCTTCGAGCTGCATGCCGTCGCGCTCGACGAACTCGGGGTTGACGAACGTCATGAGGTCGCCAGGGTTGCGGCCGACCGAGATGTCGCAGACGAAGATGCGCAGCGGCACGCCGACCTGGGTGGCCGCGAGCCCGATCCCGGGCGCCGCGTACATCGTCTGGATCATGTCGTCGATCAGGATCTGCGTCTTCTGCGTAATCTCTGCGAGAGGAGCGGCGGGGCGGTGCAGCACATCGGCACCGTAACGGACAATCGGCAGGAGCATCGGGGTTGGCGATCAGCGCGGCTGCGGGGCCGAGGCACGAGCCGCCTCGAATCGCCGTTTGACCTCGTCCATCGTTGCCGCCAGATGCCGCTCGATTTCGGGAATCGAGTCGCCACCGCACTTTTCGAGCAGCGCGTCGGCGATCACGAAGCACACCATCGCTTCGCCAACGACTGCGGCGGCGGGTACGGCGCACACGTCGCTGCGCTCGATCGCCGCAGGCGCATCCTGGAGCGTCGTCAGATCGACCGATCGGAGCGGTTTCATCAGGGTGGCGATCGGCTTCATGAAGCCGGTGACGCGCACGTCCTGGCCGTTGGTCACGCCGCCCTCGAGGCCGCCCGCGTTGTTCGACGGTCTGACCGGAGCTGATGTCTCGGACTGCGGCGGCAGGATCTCGTCGTGGACACGCGATCCAGGACGGAACGACACTTCCGGTCCAAGACCGATGCCCACGGCCTTGATGGCGTGGATGCACATCAGCGCCTGCGCGAGACGGCCATCGAGTTTGCGATCCCACTGCACGTACGATCCGAGTCCGGGCGGGACGCCAGTCGCGATCACCTCGAAGGCGCCGCCGACGGTATCGCCGGCATCGCGCGCGGCATCGATCGCGGCGATCATCCGGCGCTGGACCTCCGGGTCCACGCACCGCAGCGGCTCATCGTCCGACAACGCGTCCGCCTCGGCGAACGACACGGTGCGCGTGGGTGGCAGCATCACGTCGCCGATGGCCGATACATGACTGGCGACACGCACGCCGAATCGCGCGAGCAGCTGACGGGCCAGTGTTCCGGCGGCGACGCGCGAGGCGGTTTCGCGCGCGCTCGCGCGTTCGAGCACGTCGCGGATGTCGGTGTGTCCGTACTTGATCGCGCCGGCAAGATCCGCATGCCCGGGACGCGGTCTCGTCACGTCAGCGCGCTTGCTGCCGGTGGCGCCTTCCGGCATCTCGGGCTCGACATGCATCGTCTGCTGCCAGTTCACCCAGTCGCGATTCCTGATGAGAAGCGCGATCGGTGCGCCAGTGGTCACGCCATGGCGCACGCCGCCGACGATTTCCGCGCGGTCGCTCTCGATCTGCATGCGACGGCCACGTCCGTAGCCGCCTTGCCGTCGACGGAGCTGCGCGTTGAGCGCATCGATGTCGAGTGTCAGACCGGCAGGCATGCCGTCTAGAGTGACGACGAGCGCCTGGCCGTGCGACTCGCCGGCGGTGAGAAACCGGAGCATTCTTCGGCCATTTTATACGACGACTTCGCATGCCTGCAGTCGCGCCACTCGCACTACGCTTGGCAGCCGGTCTCTGGTCACTCGTGTTGAGAAAACTTCGTTTTTCTTCGTCTGCCGCATTTGAAGAAACTGCGATCTCCGGAACCTGATACCTCAAATCACTAAGCGAATGGAGGTGTCGCGGCCGTTGCATGGACAGTGGCCATGACTCGATTGATTCGTGACCGCTACTACGCCTATGCGAATGCACACGCGTGGGACCTCGCAACGGGCGAGACCATGACGCTCGGTGATCTCGAGGACGCCCACGCTAATGGGATGCCCGCAGCCTTGACGGAAGCGGAGCCTGCCACGCTCAAAGAAGTACTCGATCACGGACGAGAGGGTGAGCCGCGATGGCTCACG
>DATFRP010000292.1:0-2628 GCA_035263125.1 Vicinamibacterales bacterium | reverse complement strand
GCACTGAAGAGAATCACTTTGGTACCGGGCAGTGCGGCGCGGATCCGGCGGCACGCGAGCAGACCGCTCAGCCCAGGCAGCCGCATGTCGGCGACGACGATATCCGGCTTGCGCGCGAGCGCGGCATCGACGAGGGCCACGCCGTCACTCACTTGACCGATGACATCGCAGGACATTTCGAGGAGTTGTACAAAGGCGATGAGAACGTTCGGATAGTCGTCAGCGACGATGACCCTGGGACGTTGCCGCTCGGACACTGTGGAGGAGGACGCGCTCATCACCCAACGCGTTCCAGACGCTGAACCATCTTGACCAGCTCGGCCACCGAGCCAGCCTGCATCTTCTGCATCACGTGTCCGCGGTGCAGCTTGACGGTCACGAGGCTGAGCCCCAGATCGCCGGCGATCTGCTTGTTCAGCATCCCGCCGATCACCCGCTGCAGGACTTCCTTTTCTCGCGGCGTTAGTGATGAAAATCGGCGCTGTAGGTCGGCCACTTCGGCGCGGGATGATCGCGCTTGGCGACTGACCGCCAGTGCTTGATGAACGGCGTCGATCAATTCCTGATCGCCGACCGGCTTGGTTAGAAACTCCGCCGCTCCGGCCTTCATCGCACGCACCGACATGCGGACGTCCGCATGTCCCGTTAGGAAGATCACGGGGATGTCGACGCCGGCCGCGGTCAACTGCTGCTGCAGTTCGAGGCCGCTGAGGCCTGGCATGCGGACGTCCAAAATGAGACAGCTTGGCAGGTCGGGACGCTTCGCCGACAGAAAGTCGGCGGCCGACGCATACTCCTGCACCGGGAGGTGGACCGAGCGCATCAACAGCGCCAGCGCATCTCGCGTCGAGGCGTCGTCGTCGACAACGAACACCAGCGGCCCGGACTCATTCATGGCTCGTGCACCGTCGGCAACGTGAACCTGAATACGCTGCCATGCGCGGTCGGAACCGCCCCGAGGCGACCGTCATGATCTTCGATGATGGCACGACAGACGGCCAGTTCAAGACTTAACGGCCCCTGACTAGTGCCGGCAAATGGATCGAAGATGCGCTCGACTTCGCTGGCCGTCATGATCGCACCGGCGTCTTCCACTTCGACCAGAACCTCGTCGACGCCGACGCTCCTTCTCGAGCGCACGATGAGCGACTGGGCCGATTCCGCTCTGCCCGGCATGGCGTCCAACGCGCGCGCCATCAGGGTGCGTGCGACGTACTGCACCTGCAACGGGTCGGCATGGACAGGCGGCAGGTTCGCACAGAAGTCCATCGCCGGTACGATCGCGAGACTCGCCAGTTCGTCCTCCAGATCGGCGAGCGTGCGCTGCAGCAGTGTGTTGATATCGGTGGCCACACGCCCGGCGGAGGGACGACCGGTCGCCGCCCGAAGCCGCGCGAGCATCTCGCTGGCCCGCTCGACGTCGGCGACGATGCGGTCGAGGCCGTCGCCGACTTGGTCAGCTGAGAGCGAACCGGTCGCGAGCCCGCGCCGGCAGGCCCGCGCCGTCATAAGGACCGCCCCAAGCGGTTGATTGACGTCGTGCGCAATGAACGCGAGAAGCGCCTCCAGGAACGCCGGCATCTGACGGTTCGACATTCGCCTAGACCAAGGTATGGTAGCGACCACGGTGGGAACGCGCTACGGTTGAGACCACGGCAATCGACGGAGGTCTCCTGCCAACCGTGACACTCGGCGATCGGTCACGTCCCTGCACGCTGGGTCCGCTGGTGTCGATCGTCGACGACGACGCGTCCATGCGCGACGCCATGAGTTTCGTGCTCCAGGCGGACGGTTTTCGGACCATTACATTCGACTCCGCGGCGGCGTTTCTTGACGGCATGGCGCTATCCACGCCGGCCTGCATCGTGCTGGACATTCGCATGCCAGGCATGACGGGGCTCGACCTCTTCCGCCAGCTGGCGGCGGCGCCCGGGGGCCCACCGGTGATTCTCGTGTCCGCCCATCTCGACGAAGCGATCGAGCAGCACGCGCTGAGCGCCGGTGTGATGGCGTGCATTCGCAAGCCCTTCACCGACGAAGCGCTGCTGGACGCTGTCCACGCGGCATTGCGTCGATAGTCACGTCGCTCATCCGGTCGCAATCGTACTCGCCTCCCGCTTCTTCTTGTAGCTATACCAACGGATAGCCCTCCCGCGCCAAGGTGTGATTGCGAGGACACGGCCCGGTCGTGTCCAATCACGGCGAACGACGGACGTCGAGGTATTGGGAGGCACCGTCACATGAGGACATCGGTCACACATCGGGAGGTGCAGGCGGTGCGAGACAAGATGTCATTCGATCTGAATGGGCGCCTGCTCGAGGCGCAGGAAGACGAAAGACGGCGCCTTGCTCAAGAACTTCACGACGACTTCAGTCAGCGATTTGCCCTGGCGCTGATCAAACTCCGCACGCTGTTCCATGAGGCCGAGTCCTCGCACACCCGCACGGCACTCGAAGAGATCATCGAAGACGTAACTCGCCTCGAGTGTGACCTGCAAGCGCTGTCGCATCGACTGTACTCGCCGAAGCTGAAGATCGCCGGGCTCCTTCCGAATATCGTCTCACTGTGCACGGACGTCGGCCGGGACCGTGGCCTCGACATCGTGTGCGAGCCTACCAACATCCCCA
>DATFRP010000291.1:0-10180 GCA_035263125.1 Vicinamibacterales bacterium | reverse complement strand
ACCGCTCGCAAGACTAGGCTTCGCTACGACGACGAGGGTCCGTACCGCGAGGCGAAGCGCGAGGCGCTGCAGATCCACTCGATAGAGCTCGAGAAGGCGTTCCTCTTCGGGGAGCGCGAGGAGATCATCTCTCTCACCTCGGCGTCGGGCCCGCTCGACATCACCTCGCAGGGACAGCCGCTGCGGACCACGCGCGGGTTCCTCAACTGGCTCCCGGCGGTGACGACGACCTCGATGAGCGTCAATACCGATCTGACGGCGTTCAATCCTCCAGGTTCACTCACCGAGAAGCTCTGGGATCAGTTCCTCGAGGTCGCCTTCCGCTACGGCTCGCGCGAGAAGCTCGCGTTCGCCGGCAGCGGCGCGCTGCTCGTCCTGAACGAGCTGGCGAAGAACAAGGCCAGGATCGAGCTGGCCCCGACCGACGACACCTACGGGTTCCACCTGATGAGGTACATCACCCCGTTCGGAACCCTCATGCTCTACAACCACCCGTTGATGACCGACAACCCGACCTGGCGCTACGACCTCTTCGTCATCGACCCCGACAAGCTCGTCTACCGGTTCCTCGATGACACCCGCTTCCTCCGGAACCGGCAGTCGCCCGGTGAGGACGCGAGCCGCGACGAGTTCCTGACGGAGTGCGGGCTCGAGGTCCACTGCACCGGCACCACTCCGGATGTGAACTCGCCGTCGACCGTGCCGCTGCAGTCGGCACACGCACGGCTGAAGGGCATCCGCGAGTACGGAGGCTGATCCGATGGCCGCTGGCGATGCCTCGAGCGGGACGAAGTGGAACAAGCAGACCACGCCCGCCCAGGTGAACAAGTCGAACGGGTTCAACGCGTTCCGCCAGGACGTGGCCGATGTGCCGCAGTCCGACTGGGACGACTTCCTGCAGGACGCATCGCCCGCGCCGAAGTCACAGACGTCGCGTGCTCCGACCGAGGACGAGCGCAGCCGTGGCTTCGTCCGTGGACGTGGAGGCTGATCATGGCGAAGAAGCATCCGGACGAGGAGCAGCATCTCCCGCCCGACGACGAGGAGATGGAAGAGGAGCGTCCTCCCGATACCGCCGACGCGCCTGCGGAGGGCGTGCGGCGCGAAGGACCGCCACCCGCGCCACCGATGGACGCGCCGGTCCCGCCGCAGGATCTCCCGAAGGAGGACGAGGGCAAGGAGGAGAAGGGAGAGTCCTGATGGCACTCGGCGCGAACGCGACGTTCAGTTCGACCATCGATCAGGGTCGCCGCATCTTCAACATCAACAACGGGGCAAAACTGTCGGTCCTCGACATGGGCCTCACCACGGCGGCGAACGTCATCAATCCCGCCGGGACGATCCAGCTCGACTCGAGCGACTTCCGCCGGATGGGCTTCTCGAAGGTGCTCGCCGTCATCCATGCGAGTGGCTGGACGGCAGCGAGTGCCTTCGTGCCCCTGAGTGCGATCTGGGACGGCAAGACGAACAAGGTCATGGTGTACGACGCCGCAGGCGCTGCGCTGACTGCAGCCGCGATCGGCAACGGCGGGACGATCCGGTTCGTCGTACTCGGCATGTGAGGAGACAGAGCAATGGCAAAGATCGGTGACGGCACCGGGACGGGCACGGTTCCCGAAGGACAGGGACTGACGGACGATCAGGACACAGCCCCCGAAAATCCCGCTGCGCCCTACGACTCGAACCGGGGTGGACGGGGTCCGGAGGTCCAGCCCGCACGCAGCACCCCGCTCGGAGCAGACTGAAGGGAGCTCGCCGCCCGTTCTGACGCCCAGCGGCTGTGGCGGGCGGAAAGCCGCACGCCATGGCGACCCTGAACACACTTCGGAACGACCTTCGCACCTGGACGGCGACCCACGCCAACCCCGCCGTCCTGCCCGACCCGATCTGCGACGAGTGCATCAACGCCGCCGTGCGCTTGATGGAAGAGGCGCACCTCTGGCGGGGCGCGGAGACGACCTCGGTGGCGCTGTCGTACGCCGCGAACACCGAATCGATGTCGCTCCCGGTGGACTTCGTCGCCCAGAAGGCAATCTACCAGCAGACCGACACGGGCAGTGTCCCGCTCCTCGCCTACATGGAGAAGACGCTGCGGGACGAGTGGATCCGGGTGGAGAAGCCGGTCGATGGGCTCCGCGATCCGGAGTACCCGCAGGTGGCCCCGGCGGGGACGCCAGTCGGCTGGCCCGTCTGCTACGCGATCTGGCGACAGTCACTCTACCTGCTCCCGGTGCCGTCGGTCGACCTCCAACTCGTCCTCGACTACTACCGCCAGCAGCTCCCGCTCTCGACGCCCGACGACTCGAACTTCTTCACGGAGCGGTATCCGCACGTCGTTCGCATGGGCGCGCTCGCGGATGCGTATGCCTACCTCCAGGAAGAGGAACGTTCGAGCGTGCATCGGCAGATGTTCGAGTCGATGCTCGCGCGCGTGATCCTCGATGACAAGACGACCATGCTCGCGGGGGGCACCACCTCGCGGGGAGCCTGATCCGTGGCGAGCGAGTGGGTCACCGTCCCCACGTTCGGCGGCGGGCTGAACTTCAACGCGCTCCCGTCGGCCATCGCGGACAACGAGTGGTCCTGGTGCAACGGCTTCCTGCCCGACGAGCAGGGCGCGATCCCGCTCCCGATCTACCATGAGTTGATCCCGGCGACGTTCTTCGCCGCGAAGACGCCCGCGCAGACCGTCTTCGGCTGCTTGATGAATCCGTTCAGCCCCGCGACGGCGCTGCTCATCCTGACGTACGACACCACCGGGGCCGACCCCGCCCCCGTCTACTTCTACAAGTCGGACGGCACGCAGGTCGGCACGACGGAAATCCCCTGGGATGGCGTCGGGAGTCGCCCGACCCGCTACAAGACGCACCAGACCGCGCCGATGAGTGCGTTCCTCGATGGCTGGCTCTGCATCACGGTCGGGAGCGGCGACGTCGGCTACTCGATCTTCCGCTGGAACGGGACCGGCACGTACTCGACGCTGATCCAGGGGACGACGTTCCGCTGCGCGTATCTCGTCTCCTTTGGCGGCTTCCTCATCGGGGCCGCGTGGGGCACGTCGCAGGCGGATATGCGGCGGGTGAAGATCAGCGACTCGAACAGCACGACGGTCTGGACGCCAGCGATCACGAATGCCGCTGATGATGCCGTCCTCGATGATTCTGTTTCGGGCATCGTCGGAGTAGGTCAGCTGAACGCGAATGCGCTGGGGATCTTCACCCGCGCCGCGCTCTACGCCCTCGCCCCGTCAGGGAACATTCCCCCCTTCACGCGCTCGTACGTGGGCATGTACCCGGCCGCGGACGGTGGATCGAAGCAGGGAGCGTCGCCAGCCTTCTACGCGCAGACGACGCCGCTCATCGGAGAGACGCCTTATGGGACGGCGGCGGTCGGGTACTCGAATGTCTACATGGGCCTCGAGACTCCGATTGGCACGAAGATCTGGCGCTTCCTTTCCTACCAGATCGATCCGCCCGTCGGTCTGCCGCAGACGGTGCCACGGCTGATCTGGCACCACCGGCTCCGGGCACTCATGGTGCCGACGATTGCTCACCCCTCTCCGAACGACGGCTTCTTCTACTACAATCCGCTGACGGAGGGCTGGGGCTGGCAGCATCTGGAGAACCGGACCATCGGACGTGACCACACGCTGGTGCATATCGGAACCGGCGTCGGCGCTCCCGCGTGGACGCACATCGTGGTCGATGTCGACGGGAACATCTTGGGCGAGCTGCTGCCGTCCAATCCTCGCCCCGGCATCTACGTCGACACGAAGGATTTTGCGCTCCCGGCGGATCGCTACATCGACGCCATCAAGGTCGACTGGGAGCCGCTCTTCCCCTCGACCATCGTGCAGGTGAGCTGCCTCGCGCGCGAAGGCATCAACGATGGACTCACCGGGCAGGCGGCGGTCTACGGCACCCCTGGCTACGAGCAGAACCTGACGACGCTGTTCGCGAACGTGCCCGACTGCCAGCGATGTCGCCTATCACCCGGTGGCAGCGAGAACGCCATCCGGGCCCGTGGGAAGTACAACCGCTTCCGGTTTGAGGTGCTCCAGGGCCTTGCCCGGATTCGCGGCTTCGCCTTCCGCCAGGCGATGGCGAGCGATCGGTTGACGAATGCCCGCCTGATCGTCACGCCGATCAATGCGGGGATGTGGAACGCCATGGCGTGGAACCAGCGAAACTGGAGCGCGATCTGAGAGGGGAGAGGGAATGGCCACCATCCAGCGACCGGTGAAGACGTACGGCACGCGCAGCTACGTGGCGGAAGTGGCCGCCGCACCGGGCAACCAGGATCCGATCATGGCGAACGAGGTCGATGCCGATCTCGACACGGTCTACAGCGCCTGGAATGGCGGCGTGGATGCGGTGAACATCAAGGATGGTGCCGTCAGCCGCGCGAAGTTGAGCGCGACGGATGTGCTGCCCTCGCTGCCCCCGGTGCCGATTGCGAGCGACGCGAACAAGACGGTCGTGGTGAATGCCACCGGGAACGGGCTGATCTTGGGGACCGGCGGCACGTTCGCCGGGGCGACGCCGCCCGCGACGCCGCAGGTCGGCCAACTCTGGTGGCGCAGCGATCCCGACGGCAATCTGTTCATCTACTACGACGACGGGAATTCCAAGCAGTTCGTCCCCGCCGTGCCGTCGTCGGTCGGCCCGTGGAGCGTGTCGGGCGCGACCATCACGCCGACCGATGCGACGAAGCGGGTCGTGATTCCTGGGCCAACGGCAAGCGGTGCGGATCAGCACTCGTTGAGTTTGGGCTCTCGGACCATGAAAACGCATCTCGGTGGCCTGCCGGGCCTAGATGGGATGTGGATGAGCTTCAACCGCTATTTCGACGGGGCGGCGTGGCAACGCGATGATCCGACGAAGGATGCATGGACGTTCAACCTTCCCTCTGGTGGAGAGATGTCGTTCACGAACATCTCGGCGGCGGGTGCAGTGAATGGGTTTCTTGGCTTCAATTATGATGGGGCACTCCGCATCGTGAAGGCTGGCACGAACCTGCTCACGCTCGACAACATAGGGGCTCTCTACTTACAGGGAGCGAACACGCTCGCAACCGTAGTGGGTACCTCGGGTGCGAAATCGCGGTTTTGGCACATTCAAGCGTTCGACACGATCGAACTCACGTACAATTTCGATCCCACGAGCAGCACGCGGGACGATGCGGCGAAGCCCGGTGGGCGACTCTATCTCCAAGCGGGTGCGGGAGGCCAAGCGCTCGGGTACCAGGTGCGATCGACTAGTAATGTGACGACAGCTCCGTTCCTGATGGATGGTACAACCGGGAATCTCACCATCAGTGGCAGCGTCGGCCAAAAAGCCAGCGGGACGACGTGGGCGAACCCCTCCGACCCGCGCCTGAAGAACGACATCAGCGCGTACGTGGCGGGACTAGAGGAAATCCTCGCGCTCGAACCGATCACCTACCGGCTGAAAGCGCAGCCTGACGGGCCGGTCTGCTACGGCTTCGACGCCGCCCAGGTCCGCGACGTCTTCCCCGAATGCGTGACGACGACGCGGATGAAGCTCGATCCCGCCGATGAGGAAGACACCGACGATGTGCTCGTCTTCGACATGCATCCGATCCTCGTCGCGCTGGTGAACGCGGTGAAGGAACTCGCCGGGAAGGTAGGCGCGTGATGGCCGCACTCGATTTCCCGAACAGCCCCACGGTGGGGCAGATATACAACGGCACGAACGGCGTCACCTACACCTGGGATGGCACCGTCTGGACGGTCCCGCTCGGCGGCATGGACCTGTGGGTGGTGTCAGGGGCGACGCTCACGCCGACCGATACGACGAAGATCGTCGCGATCCCGGCGACGCCGACTGCGGTGACCTTCGGGAATCGCACCATCAAGGGGCGGCTGGTGCAGAACCCCGTCGGCGACACCGACTACCTTACGTGCAACGCGACCTTGAATGCCGGGGCGACGGCATGGGTTCAGGACGACGTCAGTAAGGCGTCGTGGGGGGTGATGGCGTCCGCTGCCGCAGACCTATTCCAGGTGCAGCGAGTTGCGCCAGGGACGGTGACAGGCACGGCGCTGCTCTCGCTCGACAGCACGGGCACCCTGACGCTCCCACGTCAAGGTGGTGGAGATGCGATCACCTGCAGCGGGGCAGGGCAGAAGGGGCACATCGGCCTCACAACGTCACCATCGTTTGCCATGCGCTTGAACGCGAATCTTGCGGGCACCGCAACGGACGATGCGGTGCAACCGAGTTGGACGCTACAGCTGGATATCGGTGATTCGCTGTCAGTCTGGCGTGCTCCGCCGACGGCAGGAGCGCCCGCGTTCTCGAATCTGCTGAACCTTAGCAATGTCGGCAACCTCACGATCCTCGGGCCGACTGCAACCAAGCAAACCGGGACCACATGGGCGAATCCTTCTGACGAGCGCATGAAGCGGAACGTCGCGAACTACGACGCGGGCCTCGATGCGATCACGCAACTGCGCCCGGTCTGCTTCAAATACAATGGCGAGTTTGGCAGCATCGACAACGATATCCTTTGCTACGGCTACATCGCGCAGGAAGTCGAGCAGGTGATGCCGGAATGCGTGGGCGAGATGCAGTGGGAGCCAGCGGTCACGCAAGAAGGCGTGACGAAGCCTGCGCCCGTCACGCTGAAGACCCTTGATACCAGCAACATCCTGCTGGCGCTCGTCAACGCCGTGAAGGAACTGGCGACACGTGTCGCCGTGCTGGAGGCCGCATGACCCGTGACGAACTCACCCGCCGACTCGAACTCCTGACCGACCGGCTCATGCGGCAGCGGCTGCAACTCCAGGAAGCGCAGCGGATGGCGCGCGACACGGAGGTTGCCTGTCACCAGCTCGAGGGAGCCATCGGCACCGTGCGCGAGCTGCTGGACGGCATGGGCGAGCCGGTGGGACCGAACGGCGCAGACCCGGAGATCGCCTCTGGATGAACACGATCAAGGTCACCGGGACGGGCACCGTCGACCAGCGTGTGCGTGCGCTGGAGCAAGCCGTGAACTACGGCGAGGTGGTGCTGCCCTTCAATCTCGGTGACGGCGGCGGCGGTGCTGGCGAGCCGGGACCGCCAGGACCGGCGGGACCGACGGGACCGGCGGGGCCTGGAGTGCCAGCAGGGGGCACGGCGGGGCAGGTGCTCGAGAAGCAGACGGGCACCGACTACGACACGGTGTGGGCCGATCCGCCCGTCACGCAGGCGACGTCAGGAACCTGGAACTGGCGGGTCGCAGACGGCACCACCGACCCCGGTGTCCGCAACCTCTCGCCCGACGTGTCGGCGGCACCGACGATGCTGCGCTTCTCGACCACCACGGTATCCGGCAGTGACGCACATAATCTCCTCGTCACGACCGCACCCGGCGATGTGCTCTTGATGCAGACGCGCACGGACGCGTCGAAGTGGGCGAAGGTTCAGGTGCGCGCCCCGGTGATCGATCACGGGACATGGTTCGAGGTTCCCGTGACCGGCATTTCCCAAGGTGCCGGGGGAGCACCTGAGAACAACCAGGATGTCATCGTCTCCTTCCAACGCGGCGGGACCGCTGCGGCGCTCGCGTACCGCCATGTGCAGGCGACGGCGGCGACGACATGGGCGATCACGCACAACCTGTCCTTCCGGCCGAATGTGACGGCAGTGGATTCGACCGGGCGGGCGATCTGGCCCGGAGCCTTGGACTACCTGAGTGACACCACCGTGCAGCTCACGTTCTCGGCGGCGGTCGGCGGCGAAGCGTACCTGACCTAGGGGGGATGTGATGCCGACCATCTACGGTGCCGTCGATCTCGTCAAGAACGAGCTCCGCAATGCGGTGATGCAGAACCTCGGTTCCGCGCCCGCCTCGCCCGTGAAGGGGTTGATGTACTTCAACTCCACCGACAACACCTTCTACTGGTACGACGGCACGCAGTGGGTCGCGGCGAAGTCCGGCGCGGGGCTGACCCCCGCCAGCACCGTCACGACGCAGGCGATTGGCGACGCCCCCGTCGTCGGCGTCGGCACCGCCTACGCGCGCGACGACCACAAGCACGGCATGCCCGCCTTCGGCACGGTCACGGCCGAGACGACCTTTGGCGCGTCCTCGGGCAACGGGGCGTCGGTCAACATCGCCCGCTCCGATCACACGCACGGCAATCCGACGCATGATGCAGCGGCGCATTCCACGATCCCCCTCTCCGCGCTGGCGTTACCCACCGCAAACGTCAACTTGGGTGGCTTTCGAATCACCAACGTTGCGTCGCCACTGAGCAACTCGGATGCAGTTCCGAGAATGTACGTCGATAACGCGATCAATGGGCTCTCGTGGAAGGATACTTGTCGGCTCGCATCGACGGCAAACGTGGCGCTCACTGGCCTGACTGCGATCGACGGCGTGACGCCCATCGCAAACGACCGCATTCTGCTCAAGAACCAAACGACCGGCTCGCAGAATGGTATCTGGGTCGCGGCATCGGGCGCGTGGGCGCGCGCCACGGATGCGGCGACGTCGACCGATATCCTGCAAGCGGCGGTCTTCATCTCTGAAGGCACGACGCAAGCTGATACCGCGTGGGTCATGACCACGAATGCGCCGATCACCATCGACACGACGGCGCTGACGTGGGTGCAGTTTGGCGCGCCCGCGAGCTATATCGGCGGCGCCGGTTTGACGTTGACGGGCACGACGTTCGACGTCGGCGCCGGGACGGGGATTACCGTCGCGGCGGATTCCGTCGCGGTCGATACGACGGTCATTGCAACCCAAGCCTACGTCAACACGGCGGTTACCGGGGTCACGAAGAAATTTGCGGCGGCGTTGACGGGCACGGCAAGCCCGGAAACCGTGACGCACAACCTGAACACGCGCGACGTGCATGTGCAGGTGCTGAACGGCGCGACGCCCTACACCGCCGTCGAGGTCGACTGGGATGCGACCACCGTCAACGCCGTCACGATCCGCTACAATCCCAATCTCGGGGCGGGCTACCGCGCCGTGGTGGTCGGCTGATGCGTGCGTACGGCATCACCAACGCCGCGCCCTACGCGAGTGCCCCGGCTGTCGGGGTCGCTGGCGACACCTACTGGAACACGACGACGAAGATGCTCTACGTGTCCGATGGCACGTCGTGGATCGCCACGGGACCAGTGGCCGCGACGGGGGTCACACCGGGCACGTACGGGAGCACGACCCGGATTGCGCGCATCACGATCAACGCGGAGGGGCGGATCACGGCAGTAACGGAAGTGAAGCCGACCGCGTTCTGGGGATGAGCCGTGGCGTCGATCTCCACGACAACGCCCACGGTCGTCGGCGGGTTCTCGATCCCGTGGGACCAGCTCCGGAAGCTGCTGCCCGACGAGCGGTGGGCCGTTTACGGCGCGGGCTACGTGGTGCTCGGCGGGCCCGCCGTCGCGGCCACCATCACGTACCAGAAGGACGACGGCACGCTGATCACGTTGGGGACGAAGACATTTTCGAGTAGTGGGAAGGTGGAGATGGGACCGTATCCGCTGCGTGGCCAGTTCGCGGACGCGGCAGGGGTGCCGCAGGAGAACATCATCACCGTCGCCTTGCAGGGCGCGCTCGTCTCGACCGGGACGGCGGCATCGATGACCCGCTGGACGCTCTGGCTCCGGATGTCCCCGCGCAACGCATGATCAACATCTACGAGATCGAGACGCCCGCGCAGTTCAACCTCCTCGCGGACGAGCTCCGCGCGACCATCCCCTCGATGGCGAAGGAGTTCGAGCTGGACAAGACGATCGAGGAGGCGTGGGTCGATCTCACGAAGTATCTCGCGCAGCGTCCCCACGCCGGGATCTGGGTGGCGCTCGATGACGGGGCGCTCACGGCGTGGTCGGCTGCGAAGGTGTACGTCGACCTCCCGAACACCATCACCGCTGCTGTGACCTGGGCCTGGGCGCGGGCGGGTGCTGGTGAGGCCCCGACGATGCTGAGTGACGTCATGTGCGTGTGGGCGCGGCGGCACGCCGCGACCGCGCTGTACGCTGCCCGACGGACTCGGCTGGACGCCTACGCCCGCTGGGTCGAGCGGCATGGATACGTTTTCGATAGAGTGATATTCGTCCGCAGGCTGACGCAGGACGCCGCTGCCCCGGCGCTCGAGGAGGATGCTCATGGCATTCGGGGGCAAGGGGTCCAGCTACCAGTGGGAGAAGGGGCT
>DATFRP010000290.1:0-8769 GCA_035263125.1 Vicinamibacterales bacterium | reverse complement strand
AGCTCGAGCAGGGCCTCGATCGAGCCGGCAGCACCGTTCATGGCCTGCGACGGGTCCCCGAGGCTGGCGAACCGGCCGGGCACCGTGTCGATCGTGAAGGCCTCCGGCTCGCACGTCGGCACCTCGTCCCAGGTCAGCGGGGTGGACACTCGCGCGTCCCTGGTGGGGCGAATCGAGTAAGCGGACGCGATCGTCCGGTCCTTGGCGTTCTGGTTGTAGTCGAGGAAGACGCCGTGACGCTCCTCCTTCCACCACTTGCTCGTCGCGATCTGCGGCGCGCGCCGTTCGACTTCCCGCGCGAAGGCGAGCGCCGCGCGGCGCACGTCGTCGAAGACCCAGCGCCGCTCGATGCGCACGTAGACGTGGATGCCGCGCGACCCGGACGTCTTCGGCCAGCCGACGAGCCCGAACTCGTCGAGCGTCGCGCGCACCACGGCGGCGACCGCGCGGATCTGCGGCCACTCGACGCCGGGCACGGGATCGAGATCGATCCGCAGCTCGTCGGGGTGATCGAGGTCATCGTCGCGAACCGGGTGTGGATGGAGCTCGAGGCAGGCGAGATTGGCCATCCACGCCAGCGCCGCGGCGTCGCGCGGCACCACCTCTTCGGCGGTGCGTCCCGATGGAAACTTCAGTGCGACGACGTCGATCCAGGGCGGTCGCGATTCGGGAGCGCGCTTCTGATAGAAGAACTCGCCATCGATGCCGTTCGGGTAGCGGACGAGCACGTTGGGCCGGTTGCCGGCGGCGCGGATCGCTCCCTCCGCAACGGCGAGGTAATAGCGAACGACGTCGAGCTTGCTATGCCCCGCATCTTTGAACAGCACTTTGCGGGGGTTCGAGATCGCGACTTCGCGTCCGGCGATGGTCAGGACTTCGTGGTCGACGCGGCTTGGCACGATTCGACTATAGATCGCGGATCATCGTCCGAAAAGATCGCGCCGGGGCGGCACGTGGATGGAGAGTTTCTGGGTTCGGCCGCGTGGATTCTGATCTGCTGGAGGAAACGGAGAGGACGGAGGGAACGGATTAACAGGAGACACGGAGAAACGGAGGCCGGACGGAATGAGGCTATGTGGTCCCTACCTTCAGCGCCGTCCTGACAGATTCAGCCGTTTGTGATGGTGTCTCCGTCCGATCTCCGTGCCTCCGTTTCTCCTGTTAATCCGTTCCCTCCGCGTCCTCCGTTTCCTCAGCTGCGACGGCTCGAATGCGATCGATCTGCCTGAGGTGGAGCAGGTCGTGGCCGGCATAGAGCCGCAGCAGATATTCGATGCTCTCCTCGCCGCGCTCTGAATGCACGCCGACGCGCTTCTCGAGGTGAATCGACGGAACGATTGCTGAAGACCGACATCCGTCGAGTCTAATCCCGGAACGGAGGGCCGGTCCGTTGGGGCGGGACTCCTATCATCGAGTCCCCGCCCCACCGTGTTTGCCCAACTCATTGACGGCCGCTTTGAACCCCGTGGCGAGCTTCTCGGCCGGCCCGGTCCCCCAGTAGTGCAAGAAGATGATCATGGGCCGATCGTTGGTCATGTGGTGGTGGATCGCCACGACGTCCAGACCGTTCTTCCGTAGTGCCTTCAGCACCGGCGTCACTTCGCTCTCGAGCATTGCGACGTCGCCCGCGATTGCGGCCTTTTCGTTGGTGCCGGTGAAGGCGGCCCAGGTGTTGAGACCCATCCGGGCGTTGATCGGCGCGCCCATCTCGACGACCTTCAGGTCGTTGCGTCCGAGCGTGAACTTGTAGACCGCGCCGGTCTGCTCCCCAGGCGTCCCGACGATCTGAACGAGCTTCGCGGTGTCGAGTGCATTCGGCGCAGGGCTGGCCGCTGCCGGCGGGGTCGAGCCACTGCCCGCCTTCCCGATCAGATCGATCGCAGGCTTCAACTTCTTGGCAAGATCCACAGCGGTGCCGTGGCCGTGCACGTGCATGTAGAACATCCGCGGTTCGTCCCAGAAGAAATGATTGTGGAGGGCAGTGACGTCGAAGCCGTTGTCGAGCAGCGCCGACATGACCGGGTTCACCTCGTCTTGCAGCAGCACGAGATCTCCCATCAACACCTGGTGCCCTCCATCGCCCTTGGTCATCGCCACCCAGCCGCCAAACCCGAAAGGCGTCGGCGTCGCGACTCCAGCAACCGTCACTTTCACGTCGTTGCGAGGGATGTTGACTTTCAGAACGTTGTCTTTGAAATCGCCCTGTTTGCCGAGGGTCGAGAGGACCTGTTGGTACTCAGCAGGGACGTCCGATGCTTGAGCGAATGTCCGCTCCGTCCAGGCAAACGCCACCAGAAACAGGCCGGCAAGAAATGATGTGCGCACCATAGCAATCTCCTGAATTCCTGAACCCATTCCATTGTGTGACACCGGCCGCTCTTTGGAAGCCGAGGAATAGAGTAGAGCCTGACGAATGCCTGAACGGTTCGTCAGCTTCCTGACAGAATTGACGGGCTTATCGAAGACTGCCAATAATTCGACAGTGACGTTCCGGCGCTCCTTCACACTCGCCGCCATATTCGGGCTGCTCGGCATGCCGATGCTCCCGCCCGAGCATGTCCACGTCACCGAGTCGGAACACGGGCATTCCGAAATCATTCACCGGCATTTCGAATCGCACCATCACGCTGCGCCTGAGCCTGAATTCGATCATCAGGACGAAGATGCCGCGTTGTGGGTCGACACACCGTTCGTCAACGCCGCCGCGATTCCGATTCCCACTGCCGATCGTACTGTTGTTCAAGAACTTCCCGAGCTGCAGCCCCGGCCGCTTCCGCGGTGGACGCTGGAGTTCGATCACATCTCGGTGCACGACCCGCCGTGGGGCGCACCGACCGGCCTTCGCGCGCCTCCCGCCTCCCACGTCTAGCCTGACTCAGACGCGCTAGTCGTTGTCTGCCCAATCGCCGTTTTGCTCAATGAGGTGTTATGCGCAGAGCCGTGCTCTGCGCCGCGCTCATGGCCATGTTCCTGCCGTGCAGCGCCGGCGCGCAATCCGTGATGTTGACCGAGGCTGATGCGCTCGCGCGGTTGTCGACTGACAGCCCGCGCGTGCGCGCGATTCGATCGGGGGTGGATGTTGCTCGAGTCGACGTCCTCGCGGCTGGCCGCTGGCCGAACCCGCGGCTGACGGTCGATCGGGAATCGGTTGCTGGTGTCACCGAGTACTTGACGATGATCGCGCAGCCGCTGCCGATTACGGGCCGTCGTGATCTGGACGTGCAGGCGGCATCAGCACGCGCCGCAGCGGTCGCCGGTCGCGCCGACGATGATGTGCGCCGGTTGCGGGCGGATCTGCGGCTGGCGTTCGCCGATCTGCTCAGTGCGCAGGTACGAGTCACGGAGCTCACGGCGGCACGCGATCGACTCCGTGCACTCGCCGACGTCCTCGCCAAGCGCGAATCGGCCGGCGATGCGGCCGGCTTCGATCGTCTTCGCGCCGACCGAGAAGCGTTCGACATCGAGACCGACCTGGCACTGGCGACGAGCGATCGCTCGCGTGCACAGGCAGCGTTGGCGGGATTCCTCACCGGCGTGACCGATGCCACGCAACTCGTGGCTGCGAGTCGATCGAACGCGCCGGCTGCGCCCATTCCATCCATCGACGCGCTCCTGGCGCGCGCCGAATCCACGCGCGGCGAGTTGCAGGCTCTTCGCCATGAAGCCGAGGGCGCGAAGTTCTCGGCGCGCGCCGCCGACCGTCGCCTCGTTCCCGAGCCGGAGGTGGTCGCCGGCACGAAATCGTCGACCCTCGGCACGGGTGAGATAGGCAGCGTGTTCACCGTGCACGCATCGATTCCGTTGTTCGACCACGCACGACCCGAACGCGCGTTGGCCTCGGCACGTGCTGCCGAGGCTGATGCGCGTACCGATGCTTTTCGGCAGATGCTGCGAAGTCAGGTCGCTGCGTTGCGCGCTGTCGTGACCGAACGCCGCGAAGTGGCCGACCGTTACCGCGCGCAGGCGGTCGCGGGTGCTGCGCAGATCGAGCGGATCGCACAAGTGAGCTACGACGCAGGGGAACGCGGCATCCTCGAGTTGCTCGATGCGTACCGCATCGGCGCGACCGCGCGCGTGCGCCAGGCCGCGCTCGACCTCGGCGTGCGTCAGGCCGAGATCGAGCTCGAATTCGTCACCGGTTGGGAGGCACCGCTATGAAGGCGGCCCGTTCGTTCATTCCCGTCGCCCTCGTCCTCGTCGTGATCACCGGCTGCGGGCGGACCAGCAGCGGGTCCTCGTCCGATGCGCACGAAATACCGACACTCAACGTGACGCACTGGACCGACGCGACCGAGCTCTACATGGAGTACCCGGCACTCGTCGCGGGACAGAAAGCATTGTTTGCGGTGCACCTCACGAAGCTGGCGGATTTCAAACCGGTCTCCGAGGGACGCGCCACAGTCGAATTCACGCCGGAGTTGGGTGGTAAGGAGAAGACGCTCGTCGGTCCGCCGCCGTCTCGACCCGGCGCCTTTCGTGTAGAAGACGTCCCGCCGGCACCGGGTCGATACCGATGGGCGCTCGTGCTCGAGAGTCCACACCTGTCGGATCGCCATGATCTCGGAACGATCACGATTCACGCCGACGCGAAAGCCGCGCGTGCGGCGGGTTCGCCCGCTGAAGACCCGGCGGCGATCGCGTATCTCAAAGAGCAGCAGTGGACCAACGAGTTCGGCACCGCTCTCGTGCAGGAGGCGGAGGTGCGCGCGTCGGTGCGCGCGCCAGCCACGGTGCATCCGTTGCCGGGCGGTGAGGCGGTCGTGTCGGCCCCAGCCGCGGGACGTCTCAGGGGCAGGGAGCTCCCATCAATCGGCGATCGCGTGAAGGCCGGGCAGGTGCTCGCACAGCTCGAGCCGCGTCTTTCGGCAGGCGCAGATCGAGCGACGCTCGACGCCGAGGTCGCCGAGGCGCGTACCTCACTCGAAGGCGCGCGCGCAGAGCAGGCGCGTGCGGAACGGCTGCTGTCCGAGCGTGCCGTGCCGGCGCGTCGTGTCGAGGATGCCCGCCGCGCCACTGCGGTCGCGGAAGCACGATTGCGTGCTGCCGAAGCGCGGCTGGCACAGCGGGACGAAACGCTTCGAACCGGCGGTGGCGCGGCCGCTGGCAATGCGTTCTCGTTGAGAGCTCCGATCAGCGGGCGCGTCGCCGAGGTCTCGGGAACGTTGGGTGCTTCCTACGATGAAGGCGCGCCGCTCTTCAGGATCGTTCGCACCGATCGCGTCGAGCTCGAAGTGCAGGTGCCGGCGGCCGATGCTGCGATCGCACGACAGGCCGCGGGAGTGTCGCTGGAAATCCCTGGCGTGCCGAAGGCATTCACATTGGAGCCGCATCACGTGCACGATCCAGGCGTGATCGACAACAACACGCGAGCGCTGCCGCTCCAGATGGAAATCGAGAATCCCGGCGAGCAGTTGCTCGTCGGTCAGGCTGGCAGCGCGCTGTTGTACCTCCGGGAGCGCCGCACGATGACCGTCGTGCCAGGCGCCGCGGTGCTGATGCAGGCTGGCCGCCCCTATGTGTTCGTGCAGTCCGGTGGTGAACGCTTCGCGCGCCGATTCGTGGAGATCGCCACGCGTGATGGCGACCTCGTCGGCGTGACCAGCGGCGTGAAGCCGGGTGAACGGGTCGTCGTTCGCGGCGCCTACGACGTGCAGCTCGCCTCCGCCGCGAAAGGTTTGCCGGCAGAAGGGCACGTGCACTGATGAAGCGCCTGATTCAATGGTCCATCGACCATCACTGGATGGTCCTCGCGCTCTCGCTGCTCCTTGCGGCTGCCGGAGCGTGGACGGTGCGCGACATGCCCATCGATGTGTTTCCAGACCTGACCGCACCGACGGTCACGATCCTCACCGAAGGGCACGGCATGGCGCCCGAGGAGATGGAAACGCTCGTCACGTTTCCGATTGAAGCGGCGATCAACGGCGCGTCCGATGTCCGTCGGGTGCGCTCGGCCACGGCGGTCGGCATTGCCGTGGTCTGGGTCGAATTCGAGTGGGGCACCGACATCTTCCGGGCAAGACAGGTCGTGGCCGAGAAGCTCGCGTTGGTTGGGGGAAGCCTTCCGCCACAGGTGGAGCGGCCGGTTCTCGCCCCAATTTCGTCGATCATGGGCGAGATTCTGTTCTTCGCGATCTCGTCCGATCGCGACGATCCGCTGACGCTTCGCACCGTGGCCGACACGATCGTTCGGCGGCGTCTGCTTGCCGTCGCCGGCGTCTCTCAGGTCACGCCGATCGGCGGCGCCGAACGTCAGTTCCAGGTCATCGCCCATCCCGATCAGTTGCGCGCCAACAACGTGTCGCTCAACGAGCTGCTGTCGTCGGTCCGCGGCGCCAGCCAGAACACGTCTGCCGGGATCTATCTGGAAGGGCCGCAGGAGTACGTGCTTCAGACGATCGGCCGCGTGCGGACGCCGGAGGAGATCGGCAACAGTGTGATCGCGCTGCGCGGCGATCGCTCGATCCTGGTGAAGGACATCGCCGATGTGCGTGAAGGGGCGGCGCTGAAACGCGGCGAAGGCTCGCTCAACGGCAAACCGGCGGTCATCATCGGCGTTCAGAAACAGCCCGGCGCCAACACGGTCGCGCTCACCGCACGTCTCGATCGCGAGCTCGACACGCTTCAGCGGGAACTGCCGTCCGGCATGACGATCGACAGGCGCATCTTCCGGCAGGCCGACTTCATCGAAGTGGCCATCGGCAACGTGATGCGCGCGCTTCGTGACGGCGGACTGCTGGTCGTGGCGATCGTGCTGCTCTTTCTGGCGAATGTCCGCGCCGCGGCGATTACGCTGACAGCGATTCCACTGTCACTCGCCACGGCCGTGCTCGTGCTGCGGGCGTTCGGCGCCACGATCAACACGATGACGTTGGGCGGCATGGCGATCGCCATCGGCGCGCTGGTCGACGATGCGATCGTTGACGTCGAGAACGTGGTCAGACGGTTGCGGGAGAATGCCGCGAGGCCGCCGGAGGAGCGCCGATCGAGCGCGAAGGTCGTGCTCGACGCGACGCTCGAGATCCGGACGTCGATCGTCTTCGCGACGGTCATCATCATCCTCGTGTTCCTGCCAGTGTTCGGCCTCACCGGTGTCGAAGGTCGGCTCCTCACACCGCTGGCGTTCGCGTACATCGTGTCGTTGCTGGCTTCGCTCATCGTCGCCATCGTCGTCACGCCGGCGCTTGGCGTGATGTTTCTGCCGAAGGCTCGATCGATTCTGCAGGGGCACGATGGCTGGCTGTCTCGCGTGTTGAAGGCGCGGTACGCCAGAGATCTGCCGCGTGCACTCGACCATCCGTTTCTTGTCCTCGCCGTGTCGGCGCTCCTGCTCCTGATTGCAGTCGCAGCCATGACCAGAATGGGCTCGGCGTTCTTGCCGGAGTTCCATGAGGGCTCTCTGACCGTCCAGGCGAACACGCTTCCCGGCACGTCGCTCCAGAAGTCGGACGAGATCGGTCGGCGGGTCGAGCAGATCCTTCACTCGCAGAAAGAAGTGGTTGCGACAGCCCGTCGCACCGGACGCGCCGAGTACGACGAGCACGTGCAGGGCGTCGAAGCGGCGGAAATCGATGTCGGGCTGAGGGAGACGGGCCGCTCGCGCAGCGAGCTGCTCGCCGATCTGCGGCGCGGCTTCTCGACGCTGCCCGGGACGAACGTCACGATCGGGCAGCCGATCTCGCACCGCATCGATCACATGTTGTCCGGCACGCGCGCCAACATCGCCGTCAAGATCTTTGGCGACGATCTCCCGACGCTGCGTCGTCTTGGGGAACACGTGCGGGACGTCGTGAGCACAGTGCCCGGGGCGGTCGACATCTCGCTCGAGCAGCAGATGGACGTGCCCTTCGTCCGGTTCGTGCTGAATCGGCCGGCGATTGGCCGCTATGGTCTGCGTGCCGAGGACGTGGCTGACGCCGTCGAGACGGCGTTTGCAGGCGCGACCGTCGGCCGGATCTTCGATCGAGCGACCGCCTTCGATCTGGTGGTGAAGTTCGACCCCTCGTCCCAGTCGGACTTCTCCCGTCTTGGTGATCTGCCCGTCGACACGCCGCAGGGCGGCGCGGTGCCGATCCGTCTGCTTGCCGATGTGCGGCGCGAGGAAGGACCGAACATGGTCCTGCGAGAGAACGTGCAGCGGCGGATCGTGATCTCCTCCAATGTCGCCGGCCGCGACCTCGGAAGCGTTGTCGACGACATGCGGAGTGCGGTCGAGCGTGAAGTGCCGATGCCGCCCGGCTATCGCGTCGAGTACGGCGGGCAGTTCGAGAGCGAGCAGAGCGCGTCGCGTCGGCTGATGGTGCTCGGCGTCGGCGTGATCGCGGGGCTGTTCATGCTGCTGGTGCTCGCCTTTGGCCGGACGCGCGATGCAGTCTTCATCATGCTGAACCTGCCGCTCGCGCTCATCGGGGGCGTCGCGGGAGTGTTCCTGTCAGGCGGGGTGTTGAGTGTAGCGTCGATGATCGGCTTCATCACGCTGTTCGGGATCGCAACGCGCAACGGCATCATGCTTGTCTCGCACATCCGTCAGCTGATCGAGGTCGAGGGGGTCACCGATTTTCGTGAAGCCGTCATTCGCGGGGCAGAGGAGCGCCTGATACCGATATTGATGACCGCCATGGCAGCAGGCCTGGCGCTCATCCCGCTGGCACTCGGGGGCGGGAAGTCGGGCAGCGAGATACAGACGCCGATGGCGATTGTCATCCTGTGCGGTCTGATGACGTCGACGCTCCTGAACATGGTCGTCGTGCCGACGATGTATCTGCGTTATGG
>DATFRP010000289.1:0-51989 GCA_035263125.1 Vicinamibacterales bacterium | reverse complement strand
ATCTTTCGCCGACGCCGATGCGAGCTCGGGTGAGCTGGCATCGGGGTACACGCGTGGCGCCTTGAGGTTGTTGAACACGTACGGAATTTCTGCCGTGTGCGTCGCACGCAGATTCCGTGTGGTCGGATCGGTCGGCGGCTCGTGGGTGAAGTAGTAGAGCCATGCCTTCTTTCCCTTCTTCGCCTGATCGGCCGCGAAGACGCGCATGTGCCAGGACATCTCGTCGGCGAACGCACGCTGTGACGAGATGGTCGCCTCCTCGTCGCTGCCGGCAGGATAGAGCGCCAGATATTTATCCGCGAGGTCGCCCCAGCGCTGCTTCACGCGTGCAGTCCACTGCGCCACCGTCACCGTGCCGGCATTGAAGCTGCCCTCGTCCTTGTTCGAGCCGACGAGCACGTCGACGCCGTTCTGCCGCCCCTGCGCAAATGTAATCGACAGATCTTCAGGCACCATCCAGCCGTCGATGATCATCCCGGCGCCGCGCACACCCGCTGTGATCTCGTCGGTCGACTTGCCGCGCAGTTCAGCGAGCGATGGCAGCGGCGCCGCCGGTGCGCCGCCGCGTCCTGGTGCCGGCTGCTCGGCAGATGCGCGGGTTCGCATTTGGGCCATGCTCAATCCCATGAACGCGCCGCTCTCCGAAATCCCGCGGTGGAACAGGCCCTTGGCCTCGGGTGATCCAACGAGCGCCGCCACGAACATGGCGCCAGCCGACTCGCCGAAGATCGTGACGTTGTTCGAGTCGCCGCCGAACGCCGCGATGTTCTTCTGCACCCACTTGAGCGCGGCGATGGTGTCGCTCATCCCCTGATTGCCAGACGCGTTCTTCCCGGACTCCTTCGTGAGCTCGGGGTGAGAGAAGAAGCCGAACGCGCCCAGTCGATAGTTCAACGTCACGACCACGACGCCCTTGCGCGCGAGCGCCTCGCCGTCGTTGTGCGGACTCGATCCGGCACCCTCGGCGAACGCCCCGCCGAAGATCCAGACCATGACCGGTCGGCGCTCTGATGCCGATGCGGCAGCGGTCCAGACGTTGAGGGTCAGACAATCTTCGCTCGCAGGCGGCGAATCAGGGAGATCGACGGAGACGTTGAGGCGGCCTCTCCCCTTCGGCTGCGGACAGACGTTGCCGAAGGTCTCGGCCTTGCGGACACCTTCCCACCTGGCCACCGGCTGCGCCGGTTTCCATCGCAGGTTGCCGATCGGAGGCGCAGCGAACGGAATGCCCTTGAAGGCGCGCACGCCGCTGGCGAGCGAGACGCCTGAGAGTTGACCAGCATCAGTACGAACGGGATCGGGAATGGACGCAAAGAGGACGGTGGCGAGCGTGACGAGCGCAATCGTGGCGCACAACATTCGGGTCATGGCCACGATTGTTGATCACATCTCGAGGCCCCGGGGCCCAGGCCTCTGGCCTCAGGTCTTGTTCAGCCCTGAGCCCTGAGGCCCGGGCCCTGAGGCCTCCTCTGACGTGAAGACGAGCGCGACGCCGTTGATACAGTAGCGCTGTCCGGTTGGCGGCGGCCCATCAGGAAACACGTGACCGAGGTGACCGCCGCATTGACTGCAGTGCACTTCCGTCCGGGTCATACCGTAGCTGCGATCCACAGTCGTCCCGATCGATCCCTCGACCGGCGCGAAGAAACTCGGCCACCCGGTACCGCTCTCGAACTTTCGGTCGGCAACGAAGAGCGGCTGGCCGCACCCTGCGCACTCGAACGTCCCGAGCCGATGCTCTGTCAGCAGCGCGCACGATCCCGGAGCCTCGGTCGCATGGCCCCGGAGTACGGCGTACTGCT
Source organism: Vicinamibacterales bacterium (assembly GCA_035263125.1). Classification (GTDB taxonomy): domain Bacteria; phylum Acidobacteriota; class Vicinamibacteria; order Vicinamibacterales; family UBA2999; genus Gp6-AA40. The sequence goes on along the minus strand of DATFRP010000289.1, from coordinate 50,187 downwards.
GCGGCGACAGAATCCTGCGCCACTCCTCATCTGATTTCGTGACCGGGAAGCGTTGCTGGTCAGCCGTTGCCTTAGTCATAGGTCGTGATTCTCCACGAGTTCACTGAGTATGACTCCCGACCCCATGACAGAGTTTCCGGGAGAGAAGCCTCGAGTGACGAGTCCCAGTCGGTCCCCTTTGATACGCGTCGTGTCGTTCGAAGTCAAACCGTGAACTTTGAATCCTGAACTGCAGTCTATAATCCTGCAACCCATACACATGATGTGGTGGCACTGGCTGCTCCTGGGGCTCGTCCTCGCCGCAGCGGAGATGGCGGCCGCTGGCGGCTTCTATTTCATCTTCTTCGGCGTCGCGGCGTTCGCGATCTCGCTGCTTCGACTTGGCGGCCTGGTCGAAGCCACGTGGCTGCAGCTGCTGCTCTTTTCCGTGCTCTCGGTCGCATCGCTCCTGTTCTTCCGCAACCCGCTGATGCGCCGACTGCATCTCACCGGCGGCACGACTGACATCGACTCGCTCGCGGGCGCGCGCGGCACGGTGCTCGAAGCGATGGAGCCGGGCGCGCCCGGTCGAGTGGAAGTGCGCGGCACCACATGGAGCGCCCGCAACGTGGGCCGCACCGCCCTCGCCAACGGCGCTCGTTGCGATGTCGTCCGCTCGGAACGGCTCACATTGCTCGTCAAGGCCGAGGAGGCCCATTCATGACGCCCGCTCTCGTCGCGCTCCTGGTACTCGCGGTCCTGGTGCTCATCATCGTCGCAAAGACGGCGGTCGTCGTGCCGCAGCAGAACGCGTACGTGATCGAGCGTCTCGGACGCTATTCGGGAACGCTCGGAGCCGGCTTCCACGTGCTGCTTCCGTTCGTCGACGTCATCCGCTACCGCCATTCGCTGAAGGAAGCGGCGTACGACATCCCCGCGCAGGTCTGCATCACGCGCGACAACGTGCAGGTCGGCGTCGACGGCATCCTCTACTTGAAAGTGCTCAACGCCGAGCGCGCCTCGTACGGCATCGCCGACTACCTGTTCGCAATCACGCAGCTCGCGCAGACGACGCTTCGCAGCGAGATCGGCAAGATCGATCTCGACCGTACGTTCGAGGAGCGCACGAACATCAACATGGCGGTCGTCACCGAGCTCGATAAAGCCTCAGAGCCGTGGGGCGTGAAAGTGCTGCGCTACGAGATCAAGAACATCACGCCGCCGCAGGACATCCTCGCCGCCATGGAAAAGCAGATGCGCGCCGAGCGTGAGAAGCGCGCGGTGATTCTCACCTCGGAAGGCCAGCGCGACGCGGTGATCAATACGGCTGAAGGCGCGAAGCAGGAGACGATCAAAGCGTCGGAAGGACGCAAGCAGCAGCAGATCAACGAGGCACAGGGTCAGGCCGAAGCGATCCTCGCGGTCGCCACCGCCACCGCCGAAGGCCTGCGCCGCGTCGCCGACGCCACGCGCACCGATGGCGGCCTGCAGGCGATGCAACTCCGCGTCGCCGAGCAGTACATCTCCCAGTTCGGAGAGATCGCCAAACGGAGTACCGCCCTCGTCCTCCCCGCGAGCATGACGGATGTCGCCGGAATGGTGGCGACTGCCATGCAGTCCATACGGCTCGTCGAGCGGACGCCGGGACCTGAGCCTCCGCCCCCTCCCCGCTCCTGAAGGAATCAGGAAACAGCCTGATTCCTTCTGTATTGCACCTCCACCTACATCTGTAGTAGATCTAACCACGTCGATAGGAGAACGTGCGTGGGCCTGCCGAAACTGACGAAGCTCGAGCTCCAGATCATGGAGACCTTGTGGACCGGCGGCGCCTTGTCGGTGCGCGAGATCCAGGAAGCCTTCCCCGATCGCGACCGCCCGGCGTACACGACGGTGCAGACGATGGTCTATCGGCTCGAGGGGAAGAAGGCGATCCGGCGGGTGAAGAAGATCGGCAACGCCCACATCTTCGAAGCGGTCGTCTCCCGATCGTCGGCGCACCGGCGGCTGATCGACGAGTTCCTCAGCCTCTTCGGCGGACGGAGCCAGCCGGTCGTCCTGCACTTGATCGAATCCGGCAACCTGACGCTCGAGGACGTCAAAGAAGCGGAAGCGCTGCTCACGCAGCTCAAGAACGAGAAAACCACAAAGAGTAGAAGAGGGTGATCATGACGACCGCGACATTCAGCCCGCTGGCCGATCACCTCTGGCAGTCGACGGTCGTGCTGCTCGTGTGCGCGCTGCTGACGCTGGCAGTGCGACGAAACCGCGCGCAAGTACGGTACGCGCTGTGGCTCGCGGCGTCGATGAAGTTCCTGATTCCGTTCGCCGCGCTCGTCGCGATCGGTCGACTGGTCCCGTGGCCGCGAACGCCATCGCAACCGGATGCACTGACCTCTTTCGTGCAGACCGTCGGCGTGCCGTTCTCGATTGACACGATGTCGACGACGGCGGCCATCGCCGGCGCGAGTCATGACACGCACTCACTGCTCGAATACACGCTGCCTGTGCTGCTGGCGTTGTGGGCGCTCGGGAGCACGATGCTCCTCGTCGTGTGGATTGGTCGATGGAGACGCGTCGCGTCGATCGTGCGCCACGCGTCGCCGCTCACTCACGGTCGCGTTATCGACGCGCTCGCGCGTGGCTCCGTCGAGCGGAGGCTACAGCCTCCGCGCCTCCCGCGCGGGCTCCCAGCCTTCGCTTCGAGCGACGGCGAGGCCGCGCTCTACGGGATGTGCGTCGTCGTCTCGGACACGCAGATGGAGCCCGGCGTGTTCGGGCTGCGGGCGCCGGTGCTGGTGTGGCCGCGCGGCATCGACGATCGGCTGACCGACGCGCAGATCGAGGCAGTCCTCGCGCACGAGCTCGCGCACATCCGCCGCCGCGACAACCTGACGTCGGCGATCCATATGGCGATGCAGGCCATCTTCTGGTTCCATCCGCTGACGTGGTGGGTCGGCGCGCGTCTGGTGGACGAGCGTGAGCGGGCGTGTGATGAAGCGGTCGTGCGCGCGGGCAGCGAGCCCCACGTCTATGCCGAGAGCATTCTCAAGACCTGTCAGTTCTTCGTCGAATCGCCGCTCACGTGTGTGGCCGGCGTGACCGGTTCGAATCTGAAGAAGCGGATCGAGCAGATCATGAGCAATCAATCGCACGCGGCGCTGAACGTGACGAAGCGAATCCTGCTGAGCACAGCGCTGGTCGGCGCGGTTGCCATCCCCGTCTCGATCGGCGTGCTCACCAGCCCGCGCGTCGCCGCTCAAGTCGCGCCGCCCGCTGCGAACGCGCCGACCTTCGATGTGACGTCGGTGAGGCCGAACGACAGTGCCGGCCGAAGGGGTGCGTTCTCGACTCCTGGGCGCTTCACCGCGACCGGCATAACAGTGCAGCGGCTCATTCGCCTGGCGTACGACATCCACGAGTCACAGATCATCAACGGCCCGGAGTGGTTTGGTTCCAACGGTTTCGACATCAACGCCACGATGCCGGCGGAAGCAGCGCCCGAACGGCGCAGGCTGATGATGCAAACTCTGCTGCGCGATCGCTTCAAGCTCGCGTTCCACGCCGAGCGGCGCGAGCTGCCGATCTACGCGCTGATACTTGCGCGCAGCGACGGACGCCTCGGCCCGGGGCTGACCCGCACGCCGGACAGCGCCTGCCTGCCGCGCGACGCCGCGCTGCAAGGGCAGCCGCCGTCGACGCCTGCTCCGCCACCTCCGTCGCCGTCGCCGTTCGATCCAGATGCGAAAGCCGCATGCGGCTCGATCATCTTCGGGCCGGGACGACTGCTTGCGCATGGCCTGCCGATCGACATGCTCACCAACGCGCTCGGCAATCTGCCGGCGATCACCGCATTCAATCGCATCGTACGCAATGAAACAGGTCTGGAAGGCACGTACGACTTCGACTTCACGTTCGCGAACGAATTCGCCGGTCGCGGCGCCCCATTGCCGCCGGCCGTCCCTCCGGGCACGGCGCCAACACCGGGGGAAGAGCCGGCCTTGTTTACCGCGTTGCAGGAGCAGTTGGGCCTGAAACTCGAGTCACGCCGCTCCAACGTCGAGGTGCTCGTGATCGATTCCGTGCAGAAGCCCGACGAGAATTAATGGAACGTACGCAGTGGCCCAGGGAAGGTTGTTGCGAGGCCGAACGCCGTCTTTCCCGCAACCGGACAGCGGCAGCCTACGTAATAGAGACTGTCAGCTGACGTCGCAAGAACGTAACGAAAAATCGGCCCGAAAGAACGAGACTTTGACGCCGGACGTGGCACCATTGTTGCCCAAACCAATCCTTCCGGTGACGCGTCAAAGGTCACATTTGGAGAGCACGGATCATGCGATTTGACGTGACGTTGCGTCGTCTTGCGGCTGGCCTGACTGTCTTCCTCGTTCCGGTGTCTATCAGTCTGATGACGTCGCCTCGGATGGGAGCGCAGGAGATCGGGGTTCGAGCGGTCCAGGGCACCCCACCGGCCGATAACACCTCGAGTACCGCAACGTTCGAAGTCGTCTCGGTCAAACCAAACAAAACGGGCGATGGGCGTGTGATGATCGCCATGCCTCCGACGGGGCGATACACGGCGACCAACGTACCACTGGCTGTCCTGATCAGACAGTCATACAACCTTCAGCCATTTCAGGTCATCGGCGCACCCGATTGGACGACATCCGATCGCTTCGACATCGTCGCGAAACCACCGGACGGTTTCAATCCCGACCAACTCCGGCCGATGGTGCGCGCGCTGCTCGCCGATCGCTTCAAGCTCAAGGCGCACATGGAAACGCGCGAGATGCCAATCTACACGCTGGTGCTCGCGAAAAGTGACGGGAAGCTTGGTCCCAATCTCAAGACGGCAAAGACCGACTGCGCAGCGCTGGCGCGCGGCCGTCGTGCCGGAGGGCCTCCACCAGCGCCTCCTCAGCCGGGACAGCCGATGGACTGCGGTTTCATGATCGGCCCCGGGAACATGAATGCCGGTGGGATGCCGATCGCCGAGCTCGCACGATCGCTGGCGCCGTTCGTCAATCGAATCGTCATCGACAAGACGGGCTTGACCGGCAATTACGATTTTCAACTCACCTACACGCCAGAGGGACGCGGCGGAGTTCTGGGCCTGCCCGCCGGCGCGCCGCCGCTCGGCGTCGACGCGCCAGCCGCGGACCCGAACAGCCCGTCGCTCTTCACCGCGTTGCAGGAACAACTGGGACTGAAACTCGATTCACAGAAGGGACCGGTCGAGGTCCTCGTGATCGACAGCGTAGAACAGCCGACTGAGGACTAAGTGACATATCGTCGATCGTCCCGCAAGAGAGTGACGTCATGGGTGATCGCCGGCGCGCTCGCGCTGGCCATCTGCACGAAGCTGCTCGCCGCCACGGAGCACGTCGGCCAGGTGACGGTCGCCGGTGTCCCCGTCCCCGGCGCGATGGTGACCGTCTCGCTTGGCGAGAAGCAGATCATCACGTACACCAACCAGGACGGCGTCTATCGTTTCGCCGATCTCCCCGACGGCACGTGGACGATACGCGTCGAAATGCGCGGCTTCGCACCCCTCAGCAAGGACGTCGTCGTCGCTCAGGGCGCGCAGGCGGCGGCATGGGAACTGTCGCTTCTTCCTTTCGCGGAGATCACCAAGGGCCTGCCGCCGCCGCGCCCCCAGGCGCCCGCGGCGACGCCGCCACCAGCAAGCGCCTCGAACGGATCGAACGGATCGCGACCTGCCGCGCGTACACCGGCGGCGGGCGCAGCGCCTGCCCCTGCACAGCCTGGCTTTCAGCGCGCCGGTGTCGCGCCACAACAGCGCCCGCCCGCCAATGCAGCGCCTGCCGCTCCCGCCGACCCGCCAGCGGATGCGAATCAGGCCAACGATGGATTCCTGATCAACGGGAGCGTCAACAACGGTGCGGCATCACCGTTCGCGCAGCTTGCCGCTTTCGGCAACAACCGTCGTCGACCCGGCGCGCTGTACAACGCGCAGCTCGGTATGGTCGCCGGCACGTCGGCGTGGGATGCGCGGCCGTATCCGCTCACAGGGCAGCAGGCTGCAGTGCCCTCGTACAACAACATCCACCTCGTTGGCATGTTTCAGGGACCGCTCCGCATTCCGCGCATCCTGCCGCGCAATGGTCCGCAGGTGTTCGTGGGATACCAGGGCAACAGCGACGACACGGCAACGACGCAGGGTGGTCGCATGCCGACGGCGCTCGAGCGCTCGGGCAACTTCTCGCAGACGCTCGATCTCGCCGGACGCCCGGTGCGGATCGTCGATCCGAGGACGGGACTGCCGTTCGAGGGCGGGATCATTCCGCGCGACCGTATCAGCCCGCAAGCTGCTGCCCTGCTCGGGTACTACCCGCAGCCCACAGTCGATGGACAGGGACAGTACAACTACGAAGCGGCGATCATCTCGGCAACGAGAGTGGACGGCGTGCAGTCGCGCATCACGCAAATCGTCAACCAGCGAAACCAGGTGCTCGGCACCGTTGCATACCAGCGCCAGGCAACCGATACGCGGTCGCTCTTCGGGTTCGAGGACTCGAGCACCTCGTCTGCGGCTGATGTGACACTGATGTGGAGTCACCGCGTCTCGCAGTTTCTGCAGATCCGCTCGCGCTACCAGTTCACGCAGTCGACGACCGAGGCGACGCCGTACTTCGCGAACCGCGTGAACGTGTCTGGACAGGCCGGGATCACGGGCAACGATCAGAGTCCGGAGAACTGGGGGCCGCCGAGCCTGGTGTTCTCGACCGTGACCGGACTCTCCGACGGCCGGCCGCAGTTCACACGCAATCGGATGAACGGCGGCGGGTTCGAGGGCTACCTGTTTCGCGGCCGTCACAACTTCACGATCGGCGGCGACCTGCGGCGGAGCAACATCGACATCAACTCACAACAGGATCCGCGCGGCAGCTTCACGTTTACCGGAGCGGCGACCGGCGTCGACTTCGCCGACTTCCTGCTCGGCACGCCGTCGGCCAGCTCGATCGCCTACGGCAACGCCGACAAGTATTTCAGGGACTGGTCGGGCGATGCGTATATCAATGACGACTGGCGCGTCGGACCATCGCTGACGGTCACCGCCGGAGCGCGCTGGGAGTACGAAGGCCCGTTCACCGAGCTCTACGGACGCCTCGTAAACCTCGACATCGCACCCGGCTTCACGGCAGTGAGTCCGGTGCTCGCGTCGAGCCCCACTGGTTCTCTGACGGGGCAGAAATATCCGAAGTCGCTGATGCATGCCGACAGGCTGGGCGTACAGCCCCGGATCGCGATCGCGTGGCGTCCAGTCCCCGGCTCGTCGCTCGTCGTGCGCGCGGGGTACGGCATCTACCGAAACTCGAACGTGTATCAATCGATCACGACGCTGATGGCGCAGCAGTCGCCGTTGTCGAACTCGTTCAGCGTCGCGAACACCCCGAGCACGCCGCTGACGCTGGCCAACGGCTTCATCGCCCCGACGACGACCACCCTCAACAACTTCGCGGTCGATCCCGATTTCAAGGTGAGCTCGTCGCAGACGTGGCAGGTCGCGGTGCAGCGCGATCTGCCGGCGTCGTTGACGGTCAATCTCACCTACATCGGAACGAAGGGAAGCAATCTCATTCAGGAGATCCTCCCCAACACGTACCCTGCGGGCTCCGTGAACCCTTGCCTGAGTTGCCCGAGCGGCTTCGTCTTCCTGAGCTCGAACGGCAACTCCATGCGCAACGCGGGCCAGTTCCAGATCCGTCGTCGTCTACGCAACGGTCTCACGGCGTCCGTGCAGTACACGCTGGCCAAAGCCGACGATGACGCCGCATCATTTCAGGGCGCGAACCTGAGTCCGACCGCGTTTGCGCAGAACTGGCTCGACCTCGATTCCGAATGGGCGCCCTCGAACTTCGATCAGCGGCATCAGATCACGGCGTCGTTCCAGTACACGACCGGCGTGGGCGTGCGCGGCGGAACGCTGCTCGAGGGATGGCGGGGACGCATCGCCAAAGGGTGGACGCTCACTGGTCAGCTCACGACCGGCAGCGGCCTGCCGCTCACGCCGTACTACCTGACGACGACGCCCGGGACCGGCTTCGCAGGAGCGGTGCGCGCCTCGTTGACCGGCGAATCAACTGATGCGCCGAGCGGCTTGTATCTCAATCCAGCCGCGTACACGACGCCTGTGACGGGAACCTGGGGCACGGCCGAACGCAACTCGGTGCGCGGGCCATCCCAGTATTCATTCAACGCCGGAATCACGCGCACGTTCAACTGGGGCAGCCGATACAACCTCGACTGGCGGCTCGACGCGACCAACGTGCTGAATCGCGTGACCTATTCCACCGTGAACACGGTGATTGGCAGCCATCAATTCGGACTGCCGTCGGCAACCAACCAGATGCGGCACCTGCAAACGAGCTTGAGGTGGAGGTTCTAAGTATGCGGCGTCAATTCACAACCGTCCTCGCCCTGCTCCTCAGCGGGATCGTTGGAAGCGCCCAGCAGCCGGCGCAACAGCCGCAGGCTCCAGTTCAAACGGGCGCGACGTTCAAAACCACCACGCGGCTGATCGTTCAGACCGTCACCGTCAAGGACAAGGACGGCAAACCGATCGAAGGCCTCACCGCGAAAGACTTCACCATCACCGAAGACGGGATGCCGCAGGACATCGCGTTCGTCGAATACCAGCGCCTCGAGACGGCCCCCGCACAATCGCCCGAACCAGCCGGGCAGGCGCCGGCGCCGATCGAGGCCCGGCCCGCAACCACCGCTGCGACGGTCGCGCCGCTCGTCCAGATCGCTGCGCCCCCCAACGGCAGCATCAAGTATCAGGACAAGCGTCTGCTCGTCATGTACTTCGACGGCGCGTCGATGGGGCCAGCCGATGGTCTGCGCGCCTACACCAACGCGCGCAAGTACATCGATTCGCAGATGAGCCCGTCCGACCTCATTGCAGTCATGGCGTTCCAGAACGGCGCCGTGTCGGTGAAGTGCGACTTCACCAGCGACAAGGCCAAGCTGCGCGAAGTGATCGACATCCTGATCTACGGCGACGATGCCAACAACGACGGCATCCCCGATCATCCGGAAGGGACTGCGTTCGGGCAGAACGACGCCGAGTTCAATCTGTTCAACACCGACCGGCAGCTCGCCGCACTTCAGACGGCGGTGCAGATGCTGAAGCCGCTGCCCGAGCAGAAAACCCTGCTGTACTTCGCAAGCGGACTACGACTGAGCGGCGCCGACAACATGGCGCAGTTGCGCGCCACTGAGAATGCGGCGATCCGCGCCAACGTGACGCTGAACCCGATCGATGCGCGCGGCCTGGTTGCGCTGCCGCCGCTCGGCGACGCCACTCGCGCGTCTCCTGGAGGCGCCGCGATGTTTACCGGCGCCGCCGCGACGCAGGCGATGAACCGGTTCCAGCAGTCGCAGGACACACTCTATTCGCTCGCGAAAGACACGGGCGGCAAGGCGATGTTCGACTACAACGACCTCTCGCTCGGTATCAAACAGGCTGCCGACGCGGTGAGCAGCTACTACATCATCGGGTACTACAGCACGCATCTCGCGAACGACGGCAAGTTCCGACGCGTCAAGGTCGCGCTCAACGGATCGCTCTCCGCATCGGCGGATGTGGCGTATCGACAGGGGTACTACGGCGAGAAGGAGTTCGCGAAGTTCAACGCGGCCGACAAGGACCGCCAGCTCGAAGAAGCGTTCATGCTCGACAACCCGATCACCGAGATGACGATCGCGCTCGAGGTGAACTTCTTCAAGCTCAATAGCGCGGAGTACTTCGTGCCGGTGTCGGTGAAGATTCCCGGCAGCGAGCTCGCGTTGGCGAAACGGCGCGGCGCTGTCCGCACGCTGCTCGATTTCATGGGCGAGGTGAAGGACGACAGCGGCTATACGATCCAGAACATGCGCGACAAGCTGGACGTGCCGATCAGCGCCGACACCGCCACGCAGCTCGCCTACAGTCCGATTCAGTACGAGACCGGCTTCACATTGCTGCCCGGCAGATACGTGCTCAAACTGCTCGCGCGCGACTCCGAGACGGGACGCATCGGCACCTATCAGGTCGCCTTCGCGATCCCGAATCTGATGAAGGAAGAAAAGCGCCTGCCGATCAGTTCGGTGGTGCTGTCGAGCCAGCGCGTGCCGATGACCGAAGCCCTGCTCACGGTACAGAAGGGCGCCGCGCAGCTCACTCATCCGTTCGTCTTCGATAATCAGAAGCTGTTTCCGAGCGTCACCCGCGTGTTCAGCAAGAGCAAGGACATGTACGTGTTCCTGCAGGCCTACCAGCAGAAGGCGACGACCACGGAGCCGATGGTGGCGTTCGTCACCTTCTTTCGCGCCGGCACGAAAGTGCTCGAGACCGAGCCGCTGCAGATCGTCGACGGCATCGACGTGAAGTCGAAGGCGGTACCGCTGCGTTTCAGCATCCCGCTCGAAGGCCTCGACGTCGGTCGCTACGATTGTCAGGTGACCGTGCTCGAGCCGACCGGTCAGAAAGTCGCCTTCTGGCAGGCGCCGATCGCGGTTGTCCCCTAACCGCGTCCTTGGTTCTTGGTGCGTAGTTCTTGGTCCGTTCATAGTCCATGGTCCTTAGTCCGCTGAATCTCGTGACTCGACCCGCGAGATGTCGCGTCAGACATTCTCAAAGCCACGAAATCGCGCTCATGCCTGCGCGGTGCGCGCGCTTCTCGCGCGCAAAACCTCGAAAACCGCAACAGCTTTGATCTGTCGTCGCGACAGGTGAGCGGTACGAAGCGTGCTCAGGTTCGTGACACGCCATGTGTCACACCTCTGCATTCAGGATTTCGGTGCGACTGTGGGCGTCTGCTGTCTGGTGCACGCTCTTCACGCTGACGACGGTCTGGCCAGCGCACGGGCAATCGACGAGCGACACGACAGGCGCATCAGGCGCGGAGGCGGGTGACGCACAGGCGCCCAAAGATCAGAACCAGCCTGCGACTCCTCCTGCCCGCGAGCCGACTGAACGGATCGAGACCTGGGGCGAATTCGACCCTGGTGATGGCTTCCTCATCGGGCGGAACAGTCTCGGCGAACTGTCGGTCAGCGGGTACGCGCTCGTCCGCTACATCAACCAGATGCCAGCGGAGCAGACGTACATCGATCACCTCGGAAACGAGCATGCGGTCGATGCGCGAAACGACATCTTCCCGCATCGCATCATCGTGTTCCTGAAAGGGTGGGTCGGCAATCCGCGCCTGATCTACAACATCATCTTCTGGACGGTGAACACCACCGATCAGAAAGCCATATTCGCCGTTCTCGGCTATCAGTTCCACGAAAAGTTCAGCGTCTACGCCGGCATCAACGGCAGCCCGGGCACCCGCTCACTGCAGGGCTCTCATCCGTACTGGCTCGGGCACGACCGGGTGATGGCCGATGAGTTCTTCCGTCCGTACTTCTCGAACGGCGTCTGGGTGCAGGGAAAGCTGCTTCCCGGCTTCTGGTACAACGCCATGGCCGCGAACAACTCGAGTGCGCTCGGGATCACTGCGAGCGAGCTGGATCGGCGGCTGACGACCGGTGCGTCGGCGTGGTGGATGCCGACGACGAAAGAGTTCGGACCGCGCGGCGCCTACGGCGACTGGGAACATCACGAGCAGCTCGCGACTCGCTTCGGCGTCTCGACGACCAACAGCAAGGAGCAACGATTCACCGAGCCCGATACCGGCGTACCCGGAAATACCACGCTCAAGCTCGCGGATGGTCTCAACGTATTCGATACCGGCGCCCTCGCCCCCGGCGTCACCGTCCAGAACGTGGACTATCAGCTGCTGTCGTTCGACGCCGGCGTGAAGTACCAGGGCGTTTTTTTTCAGACCGAGATCTATACGCGCTGGCTCAATGACTTCGAGGCGGATGGGCCTCTGCCAGTCTCGACGATCGTCGATCACGGATTCTTCGTACAGGGCGCCTTCTTCCCGGTACGGAAGAAGCTCGAGCTCTACGGCGCGACCTCGCAGATCTTCGGCGACAAGGACGCAGGCTTCAGCAACAGCTCCGAGTATCTGGCCGGCCTGAATTTCTATCCCGCCGACACCCGCAATCACCGGCTGAACGTTCAGGTCATCAACGTCAACCACTCGCCGGTGAGCAGCACGTTTGGCTATTACACCGGCGGCCAGAACGGGACCACCGTGTCAGTCGGGTTCTCGGTGTTCTTCTGAGCGGCACCGCGAGGAAGAAGAGTGAGCACATGACGCGTCGCATCGGACGACACCCCAACGCGCTCGCGCTGGTGCCGGTCACGCTCGTTCTGATCTGGAGTCTCGCACGCAGTGCTGAGCAGCCGGCGGCGCAGGTCGCTGCAAATCAGTTCAACGACTCGCACTTTCATCTCACGAACTACGTGCAGGAAGGCATCGACGTCCACCAGTTCCTGAAGATCATGGGCACCCGCGTCAGCCGATCGACGCTGTTCGGCATCCCGTTGCAACAGACGTGGTCGTACGCGAACTCGGGCGACTTCGCGCCGACCTACTACCTGCAGACCGACGCACCGCTCTACTACTACTCGTTCACCGACGCCTACATCGCGAGCGCCTATCGATCGCTCTCGAAGGACGAGCAGGCGCGCTTCGACCCGATGATCACCGGCTTCAATCCGGCTGACATGTACGGCGTCGATCACATTCGCCGCGTGCTGCGCGTGTTTCCTGGCGTCTTCTCCGGCATCGGCGAGTTCTCCATCCACAAGGAGTTCGTCTCGTCGAAGGTCGCTGGCGAGACCGCGAGTCTCACCAACCCCGCGCTCGATCGGATCTTCGATTTCGCTGCGGAGGCCGGCCTGGTCGTGCTGATTCACAACGACATCGACGTGCCGTTCGCGAAGCAGGACACCGAACCGGCGTATCTGTCGCAGATGAAGGCGCTGTTTCGCCGGCATCCGAAGACGACCACGATCTGGGCGCACGTCGGCCTCGGCCGGATCGTGCATCCCGTCCAGGTCTCCGCCGAGGCCGCCGAACGGAATCCCGCGCAGTTCGAAATCGTCGAAGCGATGCTCACCGACCCGACGCTGAACCATGTGAACTTCGATATCTCATGGGACGAGGTCGCGAAGTACGCGATCGCGTCGCCGCAATCGATTTCGCGCGTTGTCACGGTCCTCAATCGATATCCCGATCGTTTTCTCTTCGGCACAGACACCGTCGCTCCCAACGGACCCGCGCCCTACTTCGCGGTGTTCGAGCTGTGGAATCCGATCTGGAAACAGCTGACCAGCGCCGCGAGCCTCAAGGTCCGCAAGACCAACTACGAACGTCTGTTCGATGCCGCACGGCAGAAGGTACGAGCATGGGAAAGAGCACATATCAGCTGATTCTCGTGACACTGCTGCTGGTCGGATCGGCCAGCCGTCTCCACGCGCAGGATCCATCACAGGCACAGCAGACGAAGCCGTCGGCGGAAGTCTACGGTTTCGCGATGCTGGACATCGGCGAGAACTTCAGGACCATCGATCCGAACTGGTTCGACACGATGCGGGTCACGAAGCTGCCCTCGTCGCCGGGCCAGTTCGGCGAAAACTACAGCACGTTCGCCGGGGTCCGGCAGACACGCTTCGGCTTCAAAACGGGCATACCGAACACCGACTTCGGCGACATCACGACCATCTTCGAATTCGAGCTCTTCGGCGTCGGCGTCGATGAAGGTCAGACGACGTTCCGCCTGCGGCATGCCTGGGGCGAGATCGGCGACATCGGGGCGGGGCAGTATTGGAGTCCGTTCGTGGATACCGACGCGTTTCCGAACTCACTCGAGTACTGGGGACCCACCGGGCTGGTCTGGTTCCGCAACGTCCAACTGCGCTGGACGCCGATCCACGGCGACACCAATTTCATGGTCGCGCTGGAGCGCCCCGGTGCGACCGGCGACCCCGGAGTGCTGGCGAACCGCATCGAGTTGCAGAACGTCACAGGCCGTTTCCCGCTGCCGGACCTCACGGCTGCGTACAGGTGGGGCCGCAAGTGGGGATACCTCAGAGCGGCGGGTGCGCTTCGGCGGATGAATTGGGACGACACCCTCGCCGATCCGTTCGATCTCTCCGGTCATGCAACCGGATGGGGGATCAACCTCAGCTCGAACATCAAGGTCGCGAAGGATGTCGTCCGCCTCGCATACGTGTTCGGCGAGGGCATTCAGAACTACATGAACGACTCGCCTGTCGATGTCGGGATCAAACGCAATCCCGGGAATCCGGTGACGCCGGTCGTCGGCGAGGCGCTCGGGATTCAGGGCCTCTCGGCCTTCGTCGACCACGTGTGGAACGACCACTACAGCAGCGCGATCGGGTACTCGTGGCAGACCAACGACAACAGCGACGGCCAGGCGCCGAGCGCGTTCAAGGCGGGCCACTACGCGCTCGGCAATCTGCTCTACACGCCGGTCGCGGGGGTGATGTTCGGCGGCGAGTTCCAGTGGGGCCGGCGCGTGAACTTCTCCGACGGGTTCAGCTACGACGGCTACAAGCTGCAGTTCTCGTTCAAATACAACTTCTCCCAGAAGTTTGGAGGATAGGGTCATGCAACGAAGTCTCGCGCGCCATCGACAGCTGTGGATCAGTGCGATCGCGGCGAGCGTGGTCTGTGGGCTCACGCTCGGCGCACAGCAGCAAAGCGACCCGCAGGCCGTCGTCAACGGCGCGTTCAGCAAGTTCCAGGGGCTGAAGGAAGGCAAGAACGCCGACTACATTCCCGCGCTCGCGAAAGTGAACCCCGATCTGTTCGGCATCGTGCTCATCACCGTCGACGGCAAGGTGTTCACGGCCGGCGACGTGAAGACCGAAGTGTCGATTCAGTCGATCTCCAAGGTCTTCACGATGGCGCAGGTCATCCAGGAGCAGGGACTCGACGCGATCGAGAAGCGCATCGGCGTCGACGCCACCGGCGCGCGCTTCAACTCGATCATCGCGGTCGAAGCGGTGAAAACGACGGTCGGCACCGGCGCACCCGAGATGAACCCACTCGTGAACCCGGGCGCGATCTCGGCGACGAGCATGGTGATCGGCAAGACGTCGGACGAGGTGTGGAAGAAGATCATCGGCATCCACAACGACTTCGCCGGCCGTTCACTGAACGTGCTGCAGGACGTCTACAAGTCGGAGTCGGACACCAACCAGCGCAACCAGGCGATCGGCGCGCTGATGCTGGCGTACGGCTACATCAAGAGCAACTGGCAGCAGGCAGTCGATCTCTACACGAGGCAGTGCTCGATCGGCGTCAACGCCAGGGATCTCGCAACCATGGCCGCCACGCTGGCGGCCGCTGGCAGAAACCCGGTCACCGGCAAACAGGTCATGGACGCGAACAGAGTCCCGGGCGTGCTGGCGGTGATGGCCACGGCCGGACTCTACGACGACTCGGGGAAATGGCTCTATCACACCGGGCTCCCCGCCAAGAGCGGTGTCGGCGGCGGCATCATCGCGGTGTCTCCAGGCAAGTTCGGCATCGCGGTCGTCTCGCCTCCGCTCGATGACGCCGGCAACAGCGTCCGCGCGCAGCGCGCCATCACGCAGATCTCCAACGCGCTCGGCGGCAATCCATACGCACCACCAGTCAAGAAGTAGGACCACGCGTCGCCCGGAGCAGCACAGGCGCTGCCCCGGGCGCTGCTTCACGTTGAGGACCAATCATCATGTCGAAACGAATCGCTCTCACGATCGCGGTGCTGATGCTGGCAGCGACCGCCCCGACCATCGCGCAGTCGACCGGCCACGTCGTGATCAACGGGTTCCTCGGCTGGGTGTTCTCCGACGGCGTCGACGGCAACCCCATCGTCGCCGGTGATGGGAACGTCTACGACCGAGTCGATCCCAAAGACTCCTTCGGCTACGGATTCACCGCCAACGTGATGGCAACCGATCACGTCGCCGTCGGATTCATGTTCACCAACCAGCAGTCGAAGTTCGTCCTGGGCGACGGCACCGATCGCGAGGTCGCGGACTGGAACATCAGGACCTACCACGGGATCGTGGAATACAACTTCGGCGACCCTGAACACGTCGTGCGGCCGTTCCTGTTCGGCGGGTTTGGCGCGACCAGCTACAGCAGCTTCGATGCGATCGTCGCGGGCGTCAATCACCCGATCGGCGGTGACACGCGGTTCTCGAGCACCTGGGGCGGCGGCGTGAAAGCGTATCCCGGCAAGGTCCTGGGCGTGATGGCGCAGCTCCGCTTCACGCCGACGTACATCAAGACCGACCCGGGCGGCTGGTGGTGCGACCCCTTCTGGGGATGCTACGCAGTCGGCAATCCGCAGTACGCGAATCAATTCGACTTCTCGGGCGGCGTGACGCTTCGCTTCTGATGTCGTGCCGGCCCGGCGACGGCGAGCGAGGGCGATGGCCGCGATCGCCCTTGTGTGCTCCCTGCGCGCGGTTGTCGGGGCACAGGGACGTATCGACGTCGTCACGCTGCTGAACGGCGATCACATTACTGGAGAGGTCGTTCGCCTCGACCGGGGCAGGCTCGAGTTCAAGACTGATGATGTCGGCACCCTGTATCTCGAATGGGACAAGTTGAGCAGCGTTGTGGCGGCACGTCTGGTCGAGGTGACCACGACCGACGGCCGCACCTTCCTTGGAAGGCTGACGCCGACGGCGCGCCAGTCGATCGCTGTCACTGACGCGACGCAGACGGCGACGCTGCCGATGACGGACGTCACCGAGATCACCACCATCGGTCGGAGCTTCTGGAAGAAACTCGATGGATCGATCGATGCGGGATTCAACTACACGAAGTCGAGCGGCGTCGCACAGCTCAATCTGAATACAGATACCTTCTATCGCGAGCCGAGATCTGAAGCGCGGCTGACGACGTCGTTCACGCAGACCGATCGAGAGAACGACGAGGGTGGCGATGACCGCGCCGCAGTCGAAATGTCCTACCTCCGGTATCCGTGGTTGCAGTGGTTCGTGACGACGGTAGGCCGTTTCGAAAACAACGAAAGCCTCGGCATCCTGCTTCGATCCCAGATTGCCATCGCGAGCGGGCCGCGTCTCGTCAATAGCAATCGCGCGCAGTTGGCGATCGGCAGCGGCATCGCGCTCAACGATGAACAAGGCGTGGACGTCGAGCGGACGCAGAACCTCGAGGGCCTCGTGCTCCTGAAGGGATCGTTCTACACCTACGATCGGCCCAAGACGAACATCGATATCAGCGCGAGCTACTATCCGAGCCTGACCGATCGCGGACGTCATCGACTGCAGCTCGATCTCGGCGCCAAGCGCGAATTCTGGAAAGACCTCTTCCTCTCTCTCAACGCATTCGACACGCTGGACAGCCGTCCGCCAAACCCGGATGCCGACAAGAACGACGTCGGCGTCGTCATCTCAATTGGATGGACCTATTGAACAGGCTCGTCCTGAACTCGGTCGAGCTTCCTTGATCAGGCGTGGCATAGAACCTGCTCATTTATGGCAACACTCGAATGACAAGGTGAAGGCCGTTATGCGAATGCATCGATGTTCGTCGCCCGCCACCGCAGTCATCACTGTCTGCGGTGTGCTTCTGTCACCTTTCGCGCCTCTGATCAGCGCCCAGGCTCCCGCGCCGACCACCAAAGCTCCGGCGCCGACCGCGAAGGCGCCCGCGCCCCCGGCGGCAGCACAAGCGTCGACTCAGCCGGACGATGGCGGGTGGCCGCGCGATTTCGCGACTGCCAAGGGAGGCGCGCTGCGGATCTTTCAGCCCCAGGTTGCGAGCTGGGATGGACAAAAGAAGATCGTGATGTATGCGGCCGTCTCGCGTACCGCTGTTGGCGCGACCAAGCCCGACATGGGAACCATCAAGATCGAGGGGGATACGTCGGTCGCCGTCGACCAGCGCCTGGTCAACTTCACGAATCTGAAGATGACCGAATCCAACTTTCCAGGCCTCAAGAACGAGCAGCAGCGCGAGATCGTGGACCAGATCCAGGATGAGATCTCGAAGGCCGCGCCCACGGGCGAACTGGTGCTCGGACTCGACCGCGTCCTCGCCCGGCTGGACAAGAGCCAGCTCATTCCGAAGAACAACGATGGCGTGAAAGCTGATCCGCCGACGATCTTCTACAGTGCCACTCCAGCGGTACTGGTCAATATCGATGGCGATCCGGTCTGGAGTCCCATCAAAGAAAACGATCTGAAGTTTGCGGTCAACACGAACTGGGATCTCTTCCAGCACACGCCGACCAACACCTACTACCTGCGCTACAACAACAGCTGGCTCTCGACGACTGACCTCAAGGGCGCGTGGATGCCGGCAGGCAAACTGCCCGACAACTTCAAGAACCTCCCTCCAGACGACAACTGGAAGGACGTGAAGGAGGCGCTGCCAGGGAAGTCGCTGAAGGCGTCCGACCTGCCGAAGGTCTTCGTCAGCACGACGCCGGCGGAATTGATCCTGCTCGAGGGCGGACCCAAGTACGTGCCCGTCATGGGCACGCGTCTTCAGTGGGTGAGCAACAGTGAAAGCGACGTTTTCAGGATGGGCACCACCGGTCCTGTGTATTTCCTGATCTCAGGCCGCTGGTTCAGCGCGCCCGATTTCACGGGACCGTGGACGTTCGCCACGCTGCAACTGCCCGATGACTTCAAAAAGATTCCGGTGTCACACGAGCGCTCGCGCGTGCTCGCGTCGGTTCCGGGCACCGATCAAGCAGCCGAGGCAGTTCTGCTCGCGCAGATTCCGCAGACCGCGCGCGTCTCGAAGAAAGAGATCAAAGCGCCTGACGTCGAGTACGACGGGCAACCGAAATTCGAGCCGATCGAGAAGACGACCGTGTCGCGAGCGGTCAACACCGACAAGGACATCATCAAGCTCGGCGATCTCTACTACATGTGCTTCCAGGGCGTGTGGTTCATGGGGCGAAGTCCGGAGGGCCCATGGGAGGTCACGGGATCGGTGCCAGGACAGATCTACGAGATCCCGGTCAGCTCACCCGCGCACAACGTCACTTACGTCACGGTCGAAGACAACAGCGACGACGCGGTCGTCTTCGCAACGGCCGCGGCGTACACCGGCATGATGGTCGCGTGGGGCTGCGCGGTGTGGGGCTCGGGATGGTACTACCCGCCCTATGTCGCCTACGGCGGTTTCTATCCCATGTATCGAGGCTACTACCCGACCTATGGCTATCACGCTTCGTACAACCCCTGGACCGGCGCGTACGGTCGCGGCGTCAGCGCGTACGGTCCGTACGGCGGAGCCGGTGTGGGCGCGCGCTACAACCCCAGGACCGGAACCTACGCGCGCGGTGCGGCTGCGTACGGTCCGTACGGCTCGCGAGCCGCGGCCTCGGCGTACAACCCGCGCACAGGAGCCGTGGGCGCGACGAGGCAGGGTTCGAACGTGTACGGCAGCTGGGGCTCGACCGCTGTTCAGCGCGGCGATCAATGGGCCAGCACGCAGCGCGTGACAAACCGTGCGACCGGCACGACTACCCGAACGACGCAAACGAGCGGAGGCGGCGCGGCCGCCACGCGATCGGGCCCGCTTGGCACATCAGGTGCCGTGCGAACGCAAAGCGGTGACATCTACGCCGGCCGCGACGGCAACGTCTACAAGCGGGATGGCGGCGGGTGGCAGCAGTACAACAACGGGAGCGGAAACTGGCAACGCTCGACCGAGGCTCAAGGGCTTGGCGGCGCCAACCGCGCCGACACCGTCGGTCAGCTCAATCGTGATTCCGCGGCGCGCGCAGAAGGCGCACAACGCACGCGCGATGCCGGCGCCAGTACACGCAGCGCAGGCAGTAGCTATCGTCCCAGCGGCGGCGGCGCGAGGTCGGCCCCGCGCGGCGGCGGACGGCGACGCTGACACTCCGAGTCCTTGGTCCTTGGTGCTTGGTGCTTGGTCCAAGGGACCCGGAACCAAGGACGGACCCAGGACCAAGGACGGACCAAAGCACCAAGCCCCAAGGACCAAGGACTGTATTTATGGCGCGAGCTGAGACTGATTGCGGAACGGTGGGTGAATTCGGTGCGTTGCCGCTCTCGGCGCGGGTACATGTCGACTTCGGGGCGCAATGCGCCAAGGGCCGGAACCACCCGGTCAACGGAGACCACCATCTCATCTGCCGTCTGGGCCGCAGCCAGGAGGCGCTCCTGACCAGCCTCCCCAACGACATCATCGGCGGCCGCTTCGACGAATATGGATACGGCATGATCGTCGCCGATGGACTCGGCAGCGCCATCGAAAGCGAGGCCGCGGCGCGGACGGCGATCACCACGCTGGTGCGGCTCTGCGTCTACTTCGGCAAATGGAATCTCAGAATCGATGACGACGAGATCGAGCACGAAATCAAGACTCGCGCCGACCGGTTCTTCCGGCATATCGATCTGGCGTTGCACCGCGAGTCGATGCGGGGCCCGGTTCCCAACCTCCAGACCTCGCTGACCGGGACCTTCGGTGCCGGGGATCAATTGTTCTTCGCGCACGTGGGACACACGCGCGCGTATCTGTTCCGCGATCGCATCCTGACGCAGCTGACGCGCGATCACACGATCGCGTCACGACGAACGCGGGCCTTTTCCCAGGTGCCGCTGGTCGACGTCACGGTGTTGACCCGCGATCTCACGCACTTCCTGGAACAGACCATCGGCATGTCGGGATCGACCGGCCCGCGAGTCGACGTCGGCAACTTCCGGCTCGAAGACTCGGATCTGATCCTCGTGTGCTCCAACGGCGTCACCGACAACGTCGAGGAGGCCACCCTGTCCGACATCCTCTCGTCTGGGAGGCCTCCCGACGAGCTGTGCGGGACGCTCGTCGATCTCGCGATGCGAAGCGGGGGCGAAGACGACGCCACTGCGCTGATTGCGCGCTATCACATTCCGGCGTGAAGCCACCGAGAACACAGAGAGAAGCCGAAGTTTCGAGCCACGAAGATCACGAAGATCTTGGCCATGGAGAACACGGAGATCACGAAGATCTTGGCCACGGAGAACACGGAGATCACGAAGGTAGGAACATAGATCCGGCTCGAGTCGGTGACACTCGACGGCGATCCATGGCTCAACTTACTAACTCTTCCGATCTCCGTGTTCTCCGTGATCTCCGTGGCCTAGAGAACCGCCGTGATCTCCGTGTCCTCCGTGGCCCAAACCCCCTGTTCTCCGTGGCTCGACTCCGAGTGGTCTTCATGGCCTCCGTGGCCGATACTTGAGGCATGAAAATCCGCACCGCCCGACTGGTCCTCGTCGCGATCTGCACGTCGGCGCTCGTCTCGACGAGCTCAGCCGCACAGGCACCAGCAACGGGGAAGCATTTCCTGTGGACCGTCCGCTCCGGGGCGAACGTGATGTATCTGGCGGGCTCGGTGCACGCGCTCGGCTCCGATGCGTATCCGCTTCCCGCTCCGTTCGAGAAGGCGTTCGAAGCGTCGGGCACACTCGTCGAAGAGCTGAATCTCGCAGAGGCCGAGTCGCTGAGCGCGGCCCCGATGCTCCTGGCCAAGGGGATGTACAGCGACGGCCGGACCTTCGAGGGTGTCGTGTCGAAAGAGACGGCGGCGCTCGTCAACGAGCACTTCAAGAAGACCGGGCTTCCGGTGGAGATGTTCCGCCCGATGAAGCCGTGGATGGTCATGCTGATGCTAACCGCGCTCGAAGCGCAGAAGGCCGGTCTCGACGTCGCGCTGGGGCTCGACAAGTACTTCTACGACAAAGCGACCGCAGCGAAGAAAACGGTCATCGGACTCGAGACGGCGGAGTTCCAGATCGATCGCTTCGACAAGATGCCCGACACCCTGCAGGAGCAGATGCTGCGCAGCACGCTCACCGAGCTCGATACGCAGAGCGCCGAGCTGAAGAGCATGATCACCGCCTGGCAGCGCGGTGATACCGCCGCGATGGAGAAGATCGAGCGCGCCTCGTTTGCAGCGTATCCGGCCGCCTACACCTCATTGATCGTCGAACGGAACCGCAACTGGATTCCCCAGCTCGAAAAGTGTCTGGCCCAATCAAAGCCATGTTTCGTCGTCGTCGGTGCGGCGCACATGGTGGGGCCTGACGGTCTGGTCAATCTCCTGAAGCTCAAAGGCTACAAGGTCGAACAGCAATAGCTGCTCCTGCCCTCGCCTCCTGCCGAAAACCTGTTCGATCGGACCCGAGCCGATCGTTACTCTCCCACGAGAGGCAGGAGGTCCCCCAATGGCGCTCTATGCATTCGATGGCACTGGCAACGAGGACCGCGACGGCGACGATCGCGACAGCAACGTCCTCGATTTCTTTCGCGGTTATCAGGATTCCACTCGCAACGACGACCCGGGCAAACCGCTTGGGAGTCTGTATCTGAAAGGCATCGGCACCCGTGCGCGCACGTTCATTGGCATCGGCGCCGCTGAAGCCTTCGGCATCGGCGGGCATCGGCGCGTTCGCCAGATGATCGATCGTCTGGAGAACAACATCGAGAACGGCGACGATGTGGTCGACGTGATCGGCTTCAGCCGCGGCGCGGCGCTCGCGTTGTCATTCGGCAACGAGGTCGCCAAGAAGCTGCCGCGGGTGGCGATTCGTTTCATGGGCCTCTGGGACGTCGTCGGGGAATTCGGGCTTCCCGGACGGTTCGTCAACGCCGGACACGACCTGGGCTTCCCACCGAACGTCACACGCTGTTACCACGCGATGGCGCTCGACGAGATGCGGCTCTTCTTTCCGCTCACGCGGCTCGGTCACGGCTTCGATGGCACCGGCCGCCTGCGCGAAGTCTGGTTTCGTGGGGTGCATTCCGATGTCGGCGGCGGGAACGGCAACGCCGGCCTGAACTGGATTGCGCTCAACTGGCTGTATCACAGTGCCGTTCGAGAGCGGCTGCCGATCGATCCCGCCGCGATCGCCGCCAACCTGACGCTCCAGGCGCTACCCCAACAGTGCAGTGATCACAAGGTCGAGGCGGGTCCTCCACGACACATCTTCGATACCGATCTGTTGCACACGAGCGTGAGGCTCGATCCCGGTACACCCGACCGGCCGCACAACAATCCCCGTGTGCCGCTGGCCCGGATTGATGATGCGGGTGAAATCCTCGAGCCTGTATAGAGCTGGAAACGGGGAAGGCGGGGGGAACGGGAATCACACGGAGAGAACAGGGAAAACGGGGCAAACGGGAAACAACAAGTACAAGAAGGCTCCATTCCCGTTGCCTCCGTTATCCCCGTTTCCTCCGTTATCCCCGTTTCCTCCGTGTTATCCCGTTTCCCCTGTTATCCCCGTTTCCCCCGTGTGATTTCCGTTTCCCCCGTCCCCTCCGTTTCCTCGATCAGTGCTACTTTAGTCACGCAAGAAAAGGGGAGGCACCACATGCGCTCTGTGCGACTGAAGCTCTGGGTGTTCATTGTCCTCGTGGTGGCGACGTCATGGGCTCCATCCTCCGCCCGCGGAATCGCGGAGAGCGGACTCGGACCAACGCTCACGTCGATCGGGCCGCTCGCGTTCGGTCCCGACGGCACGCTCTTCGCCGCTGACAATCAGGCGGCGACGATCTACGGTCTCGACCTGGCCACGCAGGCCCGCGGTGCGGTGCCTGGCGCGAAAGGGCTCGACGGCATCGATCAGAAGATCGCGGCCATGCTCGGCACCGGGCCGCGCGAGATCACGATCACGGATCTCGCCGTGAATCCCTCGTCGAAGAACGCCTTCATCTCGGTGATGCGCGGGCAGGGAGCCGGCGCGGCGCCTGCGCTGTTCCGCGTCGACGGCGCGGGGACGATCGATCTCGTCTCGCTGCAGTCGATGAAGTTCTCGAAGCTGGAGCTCCCGAACGCACCCGCGGCCAACCCGAACGCGCGCCGCAGCGCGCGGGCGGATGCGGTGACCGACATGGCATTCACCGAGGGGCACCTCTGGATTGCGGGCCTCTCGAGTGAGGAGTTCAGCTCGAAGCTGCGCTCAGTCTCGTATCCGTTCAACGCCATCGATCGCGGCACGAGCGTCGAGATCTTCCACGGCAACCACGGGCAGGTCGAAACGCGGTCGCCGGTCTACACGTTCCTGCCGTACATCCTCAACGGCCAGCCGTATCTGATCGCCAGTTATCTCTGCACGCCGCTCGTGAAGTTCCCGGTGTCGAGCCTCAAGCCTGGCGAGAAGGTGCGCGGGACGACGATCGCGGAGCTCGGCGCGGGCAACCGGCCGCTCGACATGATCCTCTACAAGAAGAACGGCAAAGAGTTCCTGCTGATGTCGAACAACAGCCGCGGCGTGATGAAGATCCCGACCGAGACCTTCGGTACGGCCGCTCCGATCACGGCGCCGGTGTCCAGCGAGACGGCGGGCATCGCCTACGAGACGATCGCCAGCATGAAAGGCGTCGAGCAGCTCGAGCAGCTGGACGCACAGAACTCGATCGTCATCGCCCGTTCGGATTCGGGCGCGCTGAACCTGCAGGTCGTACCGCTGCCGTGACCTTCTCCGCGCTGCGTGTCGCGGTGCTCGCGAGCGTGCTCGCCAGCGCCGCGGCCTGCAGCCGGCCCGCTACCACACACGAATCGGCGCCACGGATCCGACTCACGACTCCATCGACGGGGCCAGCCTTCGTCGAGGTGGTCGGTCTGCCGAGCGACACGATCACCTCGCTGACACGAGCGAAGCTCACATCGGAACGATGGCCGACGGTCCTGCGTGTCGCCGTCGACGCACAATCGCCGCCCGTGCTCGGCCGCTACGCGATCGCGACGGATGCGATCACATTCGTCCCGCTTTTTCCGTTCGATCCGGGTCGCCAGTACGAGGTCCGCTTCGATCCCTCGAGTGCCATCGACGATGAAGGAGGGCGCACACAGCCACTCGTTGCAACCGTTGGAGTACCGAAGCGCGAGATCGCTCCGTCGACTGTCGTCACCGGGATCTATCCATCGGGTGACGTGCTCCCTGAGAACCAACTGCGCATGTACATCGAGTTCTCCGCGCCGATGGGGCTGCGCAGCGGAATCGAGTACCTCACACTGCTGGACGAGCACGGCAAGGAAGTGCCAGGGCCATTCCTGCCGCTCGACTACGAATTCTGGAACCGCGATCGGACACGCTTCACCGTGTTCTTCGATCCGGGCCGTGTGAAGCAGGGCATCCTGCCGAACCGCCAGATGGGCCGCGCGCTCAAGGCGGGGCGCACCTACACGCTGATGGTGCGGCCCGAGTGGAGCGACGCCAACGGCGCGCCGCTCAAGGCCACGTACTCCCGCACGTTCCGCGTCGGCTCCGCCGACACGCGGCCGCTCGATCCCGCCGAGTGGCGCATCGCCGCCCCGAAAGCCGGCGACCGCGCCCCGCTCGTCGTGACCTTCCCCGAGCCGATCGATCACGGCCTGCTCTATCGCGCGCTTGCCGTTCGCAGCGGCGGTCAGGTGCTGGACGGCGACATCGCGATTGAGGCCAACGAAACGAAATGGGCGTTCACGCCCCGCGAAGCATGGCGTGCGGGTGCTTACGATCTGCTTGCACTCTCCATCCTCGAAGACCGGGCCGGTAATCAGATCGGACGCGCGTTCGAAGTCGATAATTTCGACACGGTCGATAAAGGCCCAGAGCCGAAAACAGTCTCTCTTCCCTTCCGGATACAGTAGACACTCGTGGGCAACGGAGGGGACGGAGGGAACGGATTAACAGGAGCAACGGAAAAACGGAGAAAAACTGGTCTCCGTTTCTTCGTTCCCCCTGTTAATCCGCTCTCTCCGTGCTCTCCGTTCCCGCTAGCGGCGCTCGCGCTTCTCATACTCGCCACACCTCTCACGGCGAGCGATTCGTTGAACGAGTTGCGACTGATGGCACCAGCTGCACCTGGCGGTGGCTGGGATCAGACCGCGAGAGCAATGCAGCAGGCACTGCAGCAATCGGGGCTCGTGCGGGTGGTGCCGGTCGATAACGTACCGGGTGCCGCCGGCACGATCGGGCTCGCGCGGTTCATTGGGGCGGAGCGCAGCAGCGGCGACACGCTGCTGGTGTCTGGGCTCATCATGCTGGGCGGCATCGTGATGCACCAGTCGCCGGTCACGCTGCACGATGTCGTGCCGATCGCGCGGTTGACCGGTGAGTACGAAGTCATCGCCGTGCCGGCGGCCTCGCCGTTTCACTCGCTGCGCGAGTTCCTCGATGCATTCAAGGCGCGGCCGGAATCGATCTCCTGGGGCGGGGGCTCGGCGGGCGGCAGCGATCAGATGCTCGCCGGTCTCGTCGCCGAAGCGGTGGGTGTCGCACCGCATCGGATCAACTACGTCGCCTTCTCGGGCGGCGGCGAATCGCTCTCGGCGATCCTCGGCAATCAGGTGTCGGCCGGCGTCAACGGCCTGGCCGAATTCGAGGCGCAGATGGAGGCCGGCACGCTGCGCGCGCTCGCGATTTCGAGCGCGGAGCGTCTGCCCGGACTCGGCGTGCCGACGCTGCGCGAGCAGGGCATCGACGTCGCCTTCGAGAACTGGCGCGCCGTCATGGCCCCGCCCGGCATCAGTGCGCCGGATCGCGAACGGCTCGAACGGACCGTCGATGCGATGGTGCACACGCCGGCGTGGCGCGATATGGTCGCGCGTTACCGCTGGCTCGATCGCTACCTCGCCGGACCGGAGCTCGCGCGCTTCATCGATGGCGAGGAGCAGCGCGTGCGCGGCATCCTGACCAAGCTCGATGCCGGGCACGATCGCAGCAGCATGGTGACGTCGAGCGGGCCGTATCCGTTGATCGTGCTTGGTGGGGTCGTGCTGTTCGGTCTCGCCGCCGGACGCAGCATCATGCGATCGGCGCACACGGCTGCGCCCGGCGCCGCGCGTCCGAAGCTTGGTCCGCTGGCGCTGATCGGCGTCGGCATCGCACTGCACGTGCTGATACTGGAGCGTGTGGGATTCGTTGGCGCCGCCGCAGTGCTCTTCTGGTTCACGGCCCGTGCGTTCGACGCGCGTCATCCGCTGCGCGACGGCATCCTCGCGATCGCACTGTCGATCGGGTCGTATCTGCTCTTCGCACGCGTGCTGCAGCTGCAGCTCCCTCCGGGCGTGCTCGCACGCTGGTTGTAGCGAATGGGAGAGACGCTCGCGGCGCTCCGCGTCGGCTTCGCCAGCGCGCTGACACCGGTGCACCTGGCCTGGGCACTGGCCGGTGTCACGCTCGGCACCGCGGTCGGCGTGCTCCCCGGAATCGGACCCGCACTCACGGTCGCGCTCTTGCTGCCGGTGACCTTCACGCTCGATCCCACGAGCGCCTTCATCATGTTCGGCGGGATCTACTACGGCGCCATGTACGGCGGCTCGACGACGAGCATCCTGCTCAACACACCGGGTGAGACCGCTTCGATCGCGACCGCGATCGACGGCTATGTGATGGCCCGACAGGGGCGCGCCGCCGCTGCGCTCACGACCGCCGCGGTCGGATCGTTCGTGGCGGGAACGATCGCCACCATCGCCCTCACGTTCTTCTCTCCGCCGCTCGCGTCGCTCGCGCTTCGCTTCGGGCCGGCCGAGTACTTCGCCCTGGCGATCCTCGCCTTCGCCACCGTCTCGACGCTGCTCGGCGGCTCGCTGCTGCGCGGCCTGTTCAGCCTGTTCCTCGGGCTCGCGCTCGGCCTCGTCGGCATCGACCAACTGACGGGCGATGCGCGCTTCTCGTTCGGGATCCCGCAGCTGCTCGACGGCATCGATGTGCTCATCCTCGTCATCGGCCTCTTTGCCGTGGGTGAGACGATGTATCAGGCGTGGCGGCGTGGACAGGACGACACCAGCGACGTGCCGCCGCAGAAGCTCACCGGCATGAGCAGAGATGATTGGCGTCGATCGTGGAAACCGTGGCTGCGCGGCACCGCGATCGGATTTCCACTCGGCGTGCTGCCCTGTGGCGGCTCGGTCATCCCGACGTTTCTTTCGTACACGATCGAAAAACGTTTGAGTCAGGAACCCGATCGATTCGGGCATGGCGCGATCGAGGGCGTCGCCGGGCCGGAAGCGGCCAACAACGCAGCTGCCGCAGGTGTGCTCGTGCCACTGCTGACGCTCGGCCTTCCCTCGTCTGCAACCGCAGCTGTAATGCTCGCGGCGTTCCAGCAGTATGGACTGCAGCCGGGACCGCTGCTCTTCGCCTCGCGCCCCGATCTCGTCTGGACGCTCGTCGCCAGCCTCTACATCGGCAACGTGATGCTGCTCGTGCTGAACCTTCCGCTGGTCGGCCTGTGGGCGCGCGTCATGCTGGTTCCGCGCCCGCTCCTCTTCGGCGGGATCCTGGTCCTTGCCTCGCTCGGTGCCTACAGCCTGAATCGATCGATGCTCGATCTCGTGCTGCTCTTCGTCGTCGGCATCGTCGGATGCGCGATGCGCATGTACGACATCCCACTCGTACCCGCGGTGCTCGGCCTGGTGCTCGGACCGCTGGCGGAGCTGCAGTTCCGTCGCGAGCTGGCGATCAGCGAAGGCGACGTGACGGTCTTCGTCACGCGGCCGATCTGTGTCGGGCTGCTGCTCGTCGCGGCTCTCGTGCTGATGGCCCCATGGCTGCTTCGACGCTTCAGACCGGAGGTCGTCGAGGCCACGTCATGACGTTTCCGGAGAGCTGCGACGTCGCCGTGCTCGGCGGCGGCAACGCCGCGCTCTCAGCCGCGTTGACGGCACGCATCGCCGGCAGACACGTCATCGTCATCGAGAGCGCACCCCGCGAATTCCGCGGCGGCAACAGCCGCCACACTCGCAACCTTCGCTGCATGCACGACACCCCGACGAAGGTTCTCACCGATCGGTATTCGGAGGACGAGTTCTTCTCGGACCTGCTGCGTGTCAATGGTGGAGAGACCGACGAAGCGCTCGCGCGCCTCGTCATTCGGCGATCGGCCGAATGCGCCGAGTGGATGGAGCGCTTCGGCGTCCGCTTTCAGTCGGCGCTGCGAGGGACGATGCACCTTGCGCGCACGAACGCGTTCTTCCTGGGCGGCGGCAAAGCGGTCATGAACAGCTATTACGCCGCCGCCGCGCGCCTCGGCATCGAAGTGCTCTACGACACGATGGTCGATGGCCTCGATGTGCTCGATGGCCTGTGTCAGGCCGTTCGCCTGCGAATGGGCGCGATGCGAGCGGTTCTGCGTCCGAAAACGGTGGTCATCGCGACCGGTGGATTCGAGTCGAACCTGGAGTGGCTGAAGCAGGCGTGGGGCGATGCGGCAGACAACTTCATCGTGCGCGGCACACCGTACAACACGGGTGTGCCGCTCAAGTCAATGCTCGACGCCGGCGCTCAACCGGTCGGCGATCCCCGCGCGTGCCACGCGATTGCAGTCGATGCTCGTGCCCCGCGTTTCGATGGGGGCATCGTCACGAGACTCGACTGCATCCCGCTCGGGATCGTCGTGAACGAACGCGGCGAGCGCTTCGCGGACGAGGGCGAGGACGTCTGGCCCAAACGCTACGCGAGTTGGGGAATGCTGATCGCCGGGCAACCCAATCAGACAGCCTTCTGCATCGTCGATGCGAAGGCGAGCGGCCGCTTCATGCCGTCGGTGTTTCCGCCAGTTGCGGCGAGCACGATTCGATCGCTCGCGACCACACTCTCACTGCCACCCGATCGGCTCGATGCGACGGTCAGCGGGTTCAACGATGCCGTCCAGCCTGGAACATTCGACCTCGACTCGCTCGACAACTGCCGCACCGGTGGACTTGCTGTGAACAAATCGCATTGGGCACAGCGGATCGAGACGCCGCCATTCTGGGGGTATCCGCTCAAGCCGGGAATCACATTCACGTATCTGGGGTTGCGAGTGAACGAGCACGCGAACGTGCTGGCCTCGTCTGGCGAGTCCATGCGCAATGTCTTCGCCGCCGGTGAAGTGATGGCCGGCAACATCCTGCGCAAGGGATACCTCGCGGGCATCGGCATGACGATCGGCACCGTGTTCGGCCGCATTGCCGGAGAAAGCGCTTCGCATGCCGCGCGCTGATCTCGCGGATCTGGTCGAACGCGGGACACACGTCATGACCGTGTGCAACGCGTGTCGGTACTGCGAACAGTACTGCCCCGTCTTCCCGGCGATGGAACGTCGCACGTCGTTCGTGACGGCCGACCTCGCCTATCTGGCCAATCTCTGTCACAACTGCGGTGAATGTCTCTACGCCTGCCAGTACGCACCGCCGCACGAGTTCGGCATCAACGTGCCGCTCACGCTCGCCGAGATCCGCGTGCGATCGTACGAGGAGTACTGCTGGCCGCGCGCCCTTGGCGCATCGTTCCATCGTCAGGGAGTGAGGACCGCGCTCCTGCTTGCAGGAGCGTTGGCACTCATGGTGCTGCTGTTGTCACTTGGTTCGAGCCGGATGACGATCTGGCCGACTGATCGCTCCGCAGATTTCTACGCCGTCATCCCGCACGACGTGCTGGTTGCGGTGTTCGGCGGCGTGTTCGTCTTCTCGCTCGTCGTGATCGGCATGGGCCTCACACGATTCTGGCGCGCCATGAACAACGAGGACACCCTGAGGACGGCGCCTTCCGCCGCTCCCGTGCCTAGGGCGCCTGGATGGGCCGGCGCCATCCGTGACGCGCTCATCCTGCGTCATCTCCGTCCGGGATCGGTCGATTGTGTGTCAGGAGAAGAAAACCGCACGCCGTGGCGACGATGGTTTCATCACGTCACGCTCTACGGTTTCCTGTTCTGCTTTGCATCGACAACCGTTGCGGCGATCTATCACACGGTGTTCGGCTGGCTCGCGCCGTACTCCTATTCGAGCGTGCCGGTGATTCTCGGAACCCTCGGAGGCGGCGGCTTGATAGTGGGACCTGCCGGGCTCTTCCTGCTGCGACGCGAGCGGGATCCTGCGCTCGGCGGTGGAGTGCAGAAGGGACTCGACGAGTCGTTTCTCGCACTGCTCTTTCTGACGGCCGTCACAGGCCTCGCGCTGCTGTTCTTCAGGGATCAGCCAGTGATGGGCATTCTGCTCGTCATCCACCTCGGGCTGGTACTCGCGCTGTTCGTCACGCTCCCGTATGGCAAGTTCGTGCACGGCTTGTATCGCCTGGTGGCGCTCCTCATCGACGCGCGCGAAAAAGCGCCCCCGTCGACGTAGAATTCCGCCTTCGCCTCCGGCTTCGGCGAGACAGGCTGGTACACTCGTGGGCAACGCTCTTTGACGTGCCTCTGGAAGGAGTCAACCGTGCGCATTCTCTTCACTCTCACGGCTGTCCTCGCTGCGACGACTTCATCCTTCGCGGCCGATTGGAGCCCGGAGGCCGCGGCGCGATACCTCGACGGGCGTCAGAAGGCCTGGTTCGAGTGGAAGCCGGCGCTCTCGGCCGACGGTCCATGCGTGTCGTGCCATACCGGCATGACGTACTTGCTGGCACGGCCGGCACTTCGCAAGGCGCTCAAAGAGAAGGAGCCCACCGTCTACGAAAAGGGATTGATGGATCGCCTGCGCTCGCACGTCGGCGAGAAGCCTGCCGCCGCACTTCAATCGGTCGAGTCGATCTTCGCGATGATGTTCCTCTCCGATGAAGACGCCCACAAGACGATGAGCGCGCACACGCAGAAGGCGTTCGATCAGGGGTGGGCACTGCAGAACGCCGACGGCAAGAACCAGGGCGCGTGGAAGTGGTACGCAGCCAACCTCGATCCGTGGGAAAACCCCGAATCGGTCTACTTCGGCGCCTCACTCGCCGCGCTGGCGCTCGGATCGACGCCCGACTCGTATCGCAAGGATTCACCGGTTCGCGAACGCGCGACGATGCTCACGCAGTATCTGACCAAACCGCCAGAGCCT
This sequence comes from Vicinamibacterales bacterium, assembly GCA_035263125.1. GTDB lineage: Bacteria > Acidobacteriota > Vicinamibacteria > Vicinamibacterales > UBA2999 > Gp6-AA40. The sequence continues at coordinate 18,507 of DATFRP010000289.1, read as the reverse complement.
GTGCGGCTCCACGACCGGCTCGCGATGTTGTGGGCCTCGTCCACGTTGCCGTCGCTCCTCACCGACGATGCCCGCCGCGCGCTGGTGTCGGCGGCACTCGAGAGGCAGAGCGCCGACGGCGGATGGACGCTCGAGGCGCTGGGCCCGTGGATGACTCACGCCGACGCGCCGGCGCATCAAGGCAGCGATGCTTACGCGACCGCGTTCACGGCGTTCGCCCTTCACAAGGGCGGCGTGTCCGCATCGCATCCCGGCATGAAGAAGGCGCTCGCGTGGCTGAAGGCGAAGCAGGATCCCGCCACCGGGGCGTGGCCGGCTGTGTCGATGAACAAGCAGCGGCCGCCGGATTCGATGGAAGGCCACTTCATGTCCGACGCGGCCACGGCGTTCGCGTCGCTCGTGCTCGTCGAGACGCGTTGAGCCACGAAGCACACGGAGAATTTCGGCCACGGAGATCACGAAGATCACGGAGTGAGGCACGGAGGAATTGCTTTCTCCGTTTCTCTTCCTTCGTGGTCTTCGTGATCTTCGTGGCCTTATTTCTCTCCGTTTTGTGGCTAGGACAGGTAGCGATCCCGAATGATCCGGAGATGATGCCTCTCGTGGCCGACGATCGCGTACGCCATCGCACGCACGGAGATGGCGCCGATCGCAAGCGTGCCAACACGATCCCACGCGGCCGCGGGGAGGTGGCGAACGAGCGCGACATGCGATCGTCTCACCTGCGCGAATTCTTCAAGCCACTCCACAATGGGGTACCGCGTGAACTCCGCGTTCTTCACGTACAGTTCCTCGTCGGCCCGTGGAAGCGTGACCGTGTCGCCACGAGCGAACGTCAGGAGCCTGAATCCGAAGATCCGCTCAGTGTCGAGGATGTGCCCGACCACTTCGCACGTCGTCCATTTGCCGGGTGCGTAGCGCCAGTCTATTTTCGATTCTGGTATCCGGCTGACGCAGGCGATGGTGGTCTCCAGCTGCCGTTCCATCGCGGCGCAGATATCGTGTTCCGGTACCAAGTCGACGTAGCGACCATATCGCGCGGGATATTCTGGAAGGTCTGGGCGTCGGTTCACAGCTCTCCTCAGACTCTGGGTGGCGCAATCGATTTGACACCGCTCCTGCGCCGAAGCTCCCGACCGATCGCTACTCAGCGAGCAGCAGGCCCTCGTATCGAGCGATCGATCTGACGGATGGCGCCGAAATGATACGCAAGGTGCGCGATGCTGGCGATGACGCCGTTCAGCTCGAAGGTCGAATACTCGCGCGGCGTGCGCAGGCCCTCGAGCCAGTCGCGCGCTTCGGTCGCGAACGACTCACGCAGCGCCGCCCACTCCTGATCTGTCACGCTCGAACGATCCCAGCTTTGCGCCCAATCCGCAGTTGACCAGGGATCGGGATCACCCCGCCTCCATCGGTTCATGAGAGAGAGACCGTACCGAACATGATCGACGTGAGCCGCGATGCTGGCACCGCCGGTCGAGGGCACCGCAGAAGCCGCTGAGGCCGTCAGTCCTTCGAGCGATCGGAGCAGACCGACATCACCGGCATTGAGCATCCACGCGGCCTTGGCATCCGGGCCGTCGAGGAGCTCACCGAACAACGTGTCGAGCGTATCTTGAAGGATGTCCGGCATGTCTCAACCTTAACAAGAACGTCGACCGTTTGCTCGTGGCCCACCCCTCACTGTTCTCAGTGTTCTCGGTGGCTTCCGTTGTGTCCTTTGTGTTCTTTGTGGCTAAAACTCTTCGTGTTCTCCGTGTTCTCCGTGGCCAAAACCCTTCGTGTTCTCCGTGTTCTCCGTGGCCGACAATTCTCCGAGCCCTCCGTGGCCTGTCCCTCCGAGGATCTCCGTGGCTGATAATGAAGATCATGGCGAGCGCACCGCTCGACCGGGCTCTGCTGACACGCCTCCACGCCAAGGGGCGCGCCGATCGCTGGGCACTCCCGCTCGAATCGTTCGGTGTGGCCCTTCAAGAAAGTGCGCGGCGCGCGTTCGAGAAGACGCCCGACCGGCGTCAGCTCGAGAAGTATCTCGACGCGCTGCATCTCGAAGACCTCGCGCTCGCATGCGCGTGCGCGGAAGGATCGGAGGCGGCGTGGGAGCACGTGATTCGCGAGCATCGACCTGCTCTCTATCGCGCAGCCGATGCGATCGATCCAACCGGTGGCGCCCGCGATCTGGCCGACTCGCTCTACGCGGAGCTCTTCGGCCTCACCGAACGCGACGGCGAACGCCGATCGCACTTCCGCTACTTCCACGGTCGAAGCAGCCTCGCCACGTGGCTTCGCGCAGTGCTCGCGCAGCGTCACGTCGATCGTCTGCGAAGCCGGCGACGGCTGGACCCGCTGCCAGACGACGAGGCCGCAATCGCGATCCCGGCAGCGGTCACGACCGTCGATCCGGCACGGGTGCGATACACCGCGATCATGCGGGCGGCCATCGCAGCCGCTGTGGCGCTGCTCGCGCCCCGCGATCGGCTTCGACTCACCTGCTACTATGCGCAGGAGTTGACGCTCGCCCAGATCGGCCGGGCCCTCGGCGAGCATGAGGCCACCGTGTCGCGTCACTTGACCCGGACACGTCGCATCATTCGAGACACGGTCGAGCGAGCTCTGGCCGAGCGCGAGCGGCTGAGCGCCGCCGAAATAGCCGAGTGCTTCGCGTCGGTGCTCGACGACCCCGGTTCGCTCGACGTCGTGGATCTGCTCGGATCCGACCCGATCGGCAAGGAACTCGGGCAGAATCGTTCTAGAAACAAGGAGACCTCTGGTGCAGCGGGACGATGATCGCGATCGGGCGATCGATCGGGCGCTCCGCGAATCGCTCGGCGCGCGCGTGACTGCGTCGCGCGAGACGCTCGCGGGCGAACACATCGACGGCGAACGACTGGCCGCCTGGACCGAGGGAGCGCTCCGCCCGGACGAGGCGGCGATCATCGAACGCCACCTCGCCGACTGCGGGCAGTGCCAGCAGCTGCTCGTCGTCTTTGCCCGCACGTCGCCGCCGCCGATCGCGACTGAACCACTGTGGCGCCGATGGCGTTTGCAGTGGCTCGTGCCGATCGCAACCGCGGCGACAGCCGTCGCGATATGGGTGGCCGCACCACGACAACAGCAGGCGCCGCGCGCTGTGCCCTCTGCCACAGCCACACAGGCTGGCGAGCGCGAGACCGACCCGAACAGTACCGCTGCGACTACCGCAGCGCCCTCGCAGCCTGCGACGCCCTCTGCATCGCTGGGCGAGACGCGCGAGAAGGCGTTGTCGCAAAGCAGGTTCTCGGACACTGACCCGCTCGCGAAGAAGGAAACCCTCGAACGTCGTGAGCAGCCGGCGGACCGCGTGAGCGCGTTGGCCCAAGCGCCCGCGTCGCCGGTACCTGCTGCGCCGCCACCACCGCCAGGTGCGGCCATCTCGCGGAACGCGGATCAAGCAGCGAGTGCGAAGACCGCACGCGAAGCCGATGAAAAGCCGCGAGGGAACCAGGCGGTCGACACTCTCACCGAGGCCGTTCAGACGGCGAAGCCATCGGCCCCATCCGCGTCAGCGGCCGGCGCCATCGCCCGTGCCGGGCGCGCCGATGTGCGCGCGTTCTCCTCCCGTCAGACTGCGGCAGCCATCGAGATCGCATCCCCGAACGCATCGACACGCTGGCTTCTCGAAGGTCGTCAGGTCTTGCATTCAGCGAACGCTGGCGCCGCGTGGCAGGTGGCAACGCTGCCCATGACGGATGTCCTCACTGCCGGTATGTCGCCCGCGCCGTCGATCTGCTGGATCGTGGGCCGCGCTGGCACCGTGATCGTGACGTCGGACGGACTCCGCTTCACCCGCCTTCCATTTCCTGAACCGATCGATCTCGTGTCGGTGACCGCGACCGACGATCGTCGCGCCACTGTCACGTCAGCGGATGGACGAACGTTTCGCACCCAAGACCAGGGGGCGAACTGGACGCGATAGGGCCGCCTGAAGGCGGCCCCTACGTACTTCTGCCCTGGCCCCCGTCTACGTAGGGGCCGCCTTCAGGCGGCCCTCGTCGTCCCAAAGCCGGTCTCTGATGTAGTCTTAGTGGCTCATCCGATAAGAGGGACGCATGGCCCAGGTCTCGATAACCGTGAATGGCAAGGTGCGCAAGGCCAACGTGGAGCCACGCCTGCTCCTCGCGCATTTCTTGCGAGAACAACTCAATCTGACCGGCACACACATCGGCTGCGACACGAGTCAGTGCGGCGCGTGCACGGTGCTCGTCGACGGTCGCAGCGTGAAATCGTGCACCGTGTTTGCCGTCCAGGCCGACGGATCGCAGGTCACCACCGTCGAAGGTCTGGCACGCGACGGCGCGCTGCACCCGCTGCAGGAAGGCTTCTGGGAAGAGCACGGTCTGCAGTGCGGCTACTGCACGCCGGGCATGATCATGTCGGCGGTCAATCTGCTCAATGAGCATCCCAAGCCGACCGAGCAGCAGATTCGTGAAGGCATCGCCGGCAACTTCTGCCGCTGCACCGGCTATCAGCACATCGTCAATGCCGTGCAGTACGCGGCGAACAAGGCGGGGAGGTAACGATGTCGAGCCCCGTATTGCCGAAGCTCGTTGGCGCCCGCGTCAAACGCCGTGAAGACCCGCGGCTCATTCAAGGCCTGGGTACCTACGTCGACGACATCAAGATCGTCGGCATGCAGCACCTCGCGTTCAAACGCGCCGACATCGCGCATGGCCGCATCACGTCGATCGATACGAACGCAGCGGCGGCGATGGATGGCGTCGAGGCGGTGTACACCGGCAAGCAGATCGCCGAGTTCCTCGCACCGATGCCGATCGGTACGCCCTTCCCCTCGCCCGAGCATCGTGCGGTCGCGGTCGATAACGTGTGCTTCGTCGGTGAACCCGTTGCCGTCGTCGTCGCGTCGGATCGCTATCTCGCGCGCGACGCCGCCGACGCCATCGTCGTCACTTACGAGACGCTGCCGGCCGTCGTCGATCCCGAACTGGCGATGACCGGCAAGCCGGCGGTCATTCACGAAAAGTTCGCCAACAATCTTGCGGTGCCGCTCGTTCCGAGCGGCACCGGTGTCGCCCCGGACGGCAGCAAGATGGACGACACCGCGATCAACAAGGCGTTCGCCGATGCCGAGGTCGTCATCTCGCAACGGATGGTGAACCACCGGCTCGCGCCGTCGGCGATGGAACCGCGCGGCGTGCTGGCGCACTTCGAGCCGGGGAAGCGGACGATGACGATCTGGTCGTCGACGCAGAACCCGCACATCCTGCGAACGATGATCGCGGCGATGAACGGGCTCGGCGAGGATCAGGTGCGCGCGATCGCCCCTGAAGTTGGTGGCGGCTTCGGCGCCAAGATCAACATCTACGCCGAAGAGTACGTCGCGGCCGCCATCTCGAAGCGGCTCGGGATTCCGATCAAATGGGCGGAAGATCGGTCGGAAGCATTCGTGGCCACGATCCACGGCCGCGGCATCATCGGCTACGTCGATCTCGCCGCCAAGCGCGACGGTACTGTGCTCGGCCTGAAGCTTCGTCTCATCGCTGACATCGGCGCGTACAACATGCTGCTCACCGCAGCGATTCCGACACTGACGATGTTGATGGCGAACGCGACCTACAACATCCCGGCAGTACGCGCGACGCTGACGGAAGTCTTCACCAACAAGACACCGACCGACGCCTATCGCGGAGCAGGCCGGCCCGAAGCGACCTATTTCGTCGAACGCGCCATGGACATGCTGGCGCGCGAGCTCGAGATGGATCCGGCGGAACTACGTCGCAAGAACTTCATCCCCAAGAACAAGTTTCCCTTCCATACACAGATGGGCGCGGTCTACGACTCGGGCGACTACGAGAAGGCGCTCGATCAAGCGCTCACGAACGCGGACTGGAAGGGACTGCAGGCGCAACGGGACAAGATGAGAGCCGAAGGAAGGCTCGTCGGCCTTGGTCTCGCGATGTATGTCGAGGTCTGCGGTATCGGACCGTCGGCGTCGCTCCCGACCGGGGGCTGGGAGCATTCACAGGTCACGATCGAACGCGATGGACGCATCAGCGCGACCACCGGCGCGTCGCCGCACGGCCAGGGTAATGAAACAACGTTCGCGCAGATGCTCGCGGATCAGTTCAGCGTGCCGTTCGAGCACGTGACGATTCAGCACGGCGACACCGGTGTGGTGAAGCAGGGCATCGGCACGTTCGGCAGCCGGTCGCAGGCGGTCGGGGGCACGGCGATCCTGATGGCGGGCACCAAGGCCAAAGCAAAGATGGCGAAGTTCGCCGCCGCGATGCTCGAAGCCAGTGAAGACGACCTCGTCTTCGAGAACGGGCGGATCTTCGTCAAGGGCGCCCCCGCCAAGGGCAAGTCATTCGCGGAGGTCTCCAACTTCGCCTACATCCCAGTGCCGCTGCCTCCCGGACTGGAACCAGGCCTCAGCGAAGAAGCCTTCTTCGAGCCGAGCAACAACACGTATCCGTTCGGCTGTCACATCTCGATGCTCGAGATCGATCGAGAGACCGGCGAGCCGAAGCTGCTGCGTCTCGTGGCCGTTGACGATGCGGGACATCTCATCAACCCGCTGATCGTCGAGGGGCAGATCCACGGCGGTCTCGCGCAGGGCATCGGGCAGGCAATGATCGAGGAGGTCGTCTACAACTCCGACGGTCAGCTCGTCACCGGATCATTCATGGACTACGCCCTGCCGCGCGCGATCGACTTCCCTCGCTTCGAGCTCGACGCCACCGTCACACCAACACCGGTCAACCCGCTCGGCGCCAAGGGTGTCGGCGAAGCGGGCACGCTCGGCTCCACGCCGAGCATCGTGTCGGCGGCGGTCGACGCGTTGAGCGGGTTCGGCGTGAAGCACATCGACATGATGCTGCGGCCCGAGAAGCTGTGGCGCATCATTCACGGGAAAGACGGTAAAGGAGGTCAGGCGTGATCCCCACCGCATTCGACTATCAGCGCGCGACCTCGATCGACGATGCGCTGGCGAAGCTCAAGGCGAGCGGTGGCAAGCTGCTCGCCGGCGGGCACAGCCTCGTGCCGCTGATGAAGCTGCGCCTCAGTGAGCCAGGCGTGTTGATCGACATCGCCCGCATTCCAGGGCTGGCCGGCGTCAGTGAGAAGGACGGCGAGATCGAGATCGGCGCGGCAACGGTCCATCACGATGTGGCGACGTCGGCGCTGCTGCGTGAGAAATGTCCGTTCGTGGCGGACGCTGCGTCCGATATCGGCGATCAGCAGGTACGCAATCGCGGCACGATCGGAGGCAGCCTCGCGCACTCCGATCCGGCGGCCGACTACCCTGCAGTGATGCTGGCGCTCGAGGCCGACATTCTCATCAAAGGATCGAGCGGCTCGCGAACCGTGAAGGCGAGCAGCTTCTTTCAGGATCTCTTCACCGTCGATCTGGCGTCGGACGAAATCATCGTCGGCGTGCGGTTCGCGCCGGTGAAGAGCGCCGCCTACGCCAAGCTGCATCAGCGCGCCTCGCACTTCGCGATCGTCGGCGTCGCCGCGGCGCTCGACGTCAAGGGTGGAAAAATTCAGTCGGCGCGCGTCGGACTGACTGGGGCCGGGACGCACGCGGTGCGGCTGTCGACTGTCGAGTCTGCGCTGACGGGCAAGCCGTTGTCGAAGGCCACCATCGAAGCGGCCTCGAGCAACGCGGGAGCTGAGATCAAGGACATCAATTCGGACATCCACGCGAGCGAGGACTATCGTCGCGCGATGATCCCGGTGTTCACGCGGCGGGCGCTGGAAGCGGCAATGGCGCGCGCGTGAGATAACGGGGATTACGGAGGACACGGGATCACACGGGGATAACGGAGGAAACGGCAGCATCCACAATTCCAAGTCCCGTTTCCCCCCGTCTCCCCCGTTACCCCCACAAATCATCGCGCCCCCTTCGACATACACTACCCACCATGCCGCGCCTGCGTCTGGCCCGGCTCCCCCACGCGTGTATTGTGGTCGCCGCACCGGTGGCCTACTTCTGCCACGTCTTCCAGGTGTTCGACCGCCGGTTCTGGACGTCGGGTCTCAGCGCCTGGCTCGATCCCTACTTCCTCAATTACCTGCTGGAGCACTGGTACTACAGCGTCCGCCACTTCACGGATCCCGCTTCGCCCCCGATGTATTTTCCAGCCAGGGGAACACTCGGCTATTCCTGCGGCCTGATCCTGTACGCGCCTTTCTATCTGATCGCTCGTCCGTTCCTCCATCCGTTTCTCGCGTACAGCGTTGCGCTCATGCTCGTCATGGTCATCGGGTCGCTGTGTCTCTATCTGATTTTGAGAAGGTTCCTCGGGTTGGGATTCATCGAATCACTGGCGCTGACCGTGTTCTTTTTCTCGTCCGCGAACGTCGTCAACTCGTGGCACACGAACGTCTGGTCACAAACGGCGTCCGTGTTCCTGGTGCCACCCATTCTCCTGCTCACGCTGACAGCGTCTCGTATGCCACCCGGATGGCCAGCGATCGCAATGGCGGCTCTCTCGGGAGTCATGTGGACGCTGCTCGTCACTCAGGATTTCTACACGGGATGGTTCGGTCTGCTGCTGCTGACGCTGCTCACGATCGGCGCGATCCTGGTGTTCGGCATCGATCGTCCGCGAATCGTCGTCGCATATCTGATGCACCAGTGGCACACGAATCGACCGCGGATCGTGGCATTCGTGCTCGGCGCAGGTCTTGGCTCGATCGTCTTCCTCTGGGTCTACCTCGACGCCTACCTGCAGTACGACCGATTTCCGCAAGAGCAACTCATGGCCGCGCTCGTACCGCGGGATCTCTCCCGCTGGCGCGATCCCGCCAGCTTCCTGCGGTATCTCGTTGTCTACGCCGGCACGCGAACCTTCGAGTTCGTGTTCCTTGTCGGCATCCTGGCTTGGCTCCCATGGTTCAAGATCCCGATCAGGATCCGGCTCGCGACGCTCTGGTTTCTGCTGATCTCGACCATCATCGTGCTCAGCGCGGTCAAGTTCGATCAGTATCTCGGCTGGAAGAATTACTCCGTGTGGAAAAGGCTGTTCCACGCCCTTCCCGGCTACAACGCCATTCGCGATCCCAAACGGATCATCTACACGTACGAGCTGGCAGCGGTGCTCGTCACCGGACTCTTCCTGGCGCAGCTTCCTCGACGAGCGTTGCTTCGCATATCGACCGTGGTCCTGCTGTTGGTGCTGCTCGTGAGCGAGCCGAACCGCCAGGTGTTCACCTTCGAGCGCTCCAATGCGGTCTTCGATCGCTGGGTGAGTGCGCCGTTGGACATCGACCCGTCGTGCCGGGCCTTCTTCATCAAGGGCGCATCGGAGGCGTACACCTCACGCTACGGCAACATCTGGGGCCTCTACGGCATCGACGCCATGTTCATCTCTCTGCAACATTCACTGCCGACGCTCAACGGGTACTCGGCGTGGACGCCGCCAGAGTGGAGCTTAGCGGACCCGCTCCATCCCGAATACCTCCCGGAAGTCCGGCGGTGGATCGCGAGGAATCATCTCGAAGGTGTCTGCCAGCTCGATATCGACGCGCGAACCATGACGCCATTCAACTGAGAGAGCAAGGATCGGAGTGAGGTCGATGACATTCGTCCAGTACGCTGCCGCGCTATCTCGCTCGGCGATACTGCGGCAGTCGGACCGGTGACTCATTCCGGTGAGCATACGCAACCGCTCTTCCGCGTTGGAGCAGGCTGCCACGTACTGACTGTCGAACTCACGGACGAGAAGGCGGACTGCACAAGCCCGATCTGTTCTGCCGACGACATGCGCCACAGCCAGTCGCACTGGCCAGTCGCGATGCTGAGCGAGCCTCTGCACGAGTGAGGTGCCGACGTTCTGCTGGGTCAGCAGGTACTCCGCGGCATCGGCTGCGGCGGTGCGACCGCAGCAATAGCCTGGCGAACTGGATCGTCGCTGCCGAAGCGCCTCTTCCGCCCACTGGCGCCGAGTGTCCCCTCCGTGCGATCGCCACCACGCGTCCCAGAACGCAGGCTCTAAGTACCGTCGTTTCGCGTCGTCCCCGAGGAATGTCAGTGCGCTCAGGGCGATGCCGAGTGCTTCTCTCCTGTCTTCGGCCATCGTGCCGAGCGCCTCGCGCAGCGTTCTGATAAGTGGCATGGGTGCCGTACAGAATGATGCCGCGCCTGGCGAGTTCGTACGCATTCGTGCCTGTCTGGCCTGCGATCACGGTTCGCGTGTACTCATCGAGCTGTCCTTCGGGGGGAAACCTCAGATCGGCCGGCACTTCGCTCGCTGGTTCGCCGGACTGAGGCACGCGCTGAGCGTCGAGGTTTTTGAGCAGGCTTGCTGCGGGCGCGGCCCGAGGCGATCCGTCACCAGTCGGAGCGTAGCCACCAGATCGGTCCGGTGCGTAAGTCGTTCCTCACGCGGGATCGGTGGCACCTTCGGGGCCGGGACCTGCGCAACCATCCCGGGTGCGGTGAGTCCAACGAGCAGGAGAACGAGCGTCCGTCGCACGCCGAGATCCTATCTCTTCGTGCTCTCCACGCCGAAGTGGTAAGCGGACAACCGTATCCCTGTGAACGTATCGTTGAACGCGACGACGGCGCGATCCTCGCCTGCCGCGCCTGAAGCGACCATCAGCGGCAGCAGATGCTCTTCGCGCGGATGCGCCGCGCGCGCGGCAGGCGCGCTGCTCCACTGCGTCAGCCGCTGATTCCGCTCATCCGGCTCGCGCGTCATCGTGTCGCGCAGCCACTCGTCGAATGCCTCGGACACCGGTGCCGCGCGCGGATCGCGGAACGCGCGCAGATTGTGGAACGTCATGCCGCTCGCGATGATGAAGATACCCTCGTCGCGCAACGGCCGCAGCGCGTGGCCGATGGCGATGTGATCGGCTGGATTGAGCCCGCGCTGAAGCGACAGTTGAATCGCCGGGACATCGGCGTCCGGATACGTCAGCTTCAGCGGAATGAACGTGCCGTGATCGAACCCGCGCGCCTCGTCCGCGCCGCTCGGAATCTTCGCAGCCTCGAGCCGCTCGCGGACGCGTGACGCGAGATCCGGAGAACCAGGAGCCGGCCAGGTGATCTCGTACGACTCAGGTGGAAAGCCGAAGTAGTCGTACAGGATCGGCGGATGCGCCGAGGTCATGACCGTGGGAACCGGCTCTTCCCAGTGCGCGGAGACGACGAGCAGCGCCTTGGGTGGTATCGAAGGCACGTCGCGCACCGATCGCAGGTATCCCGCGAGGCGATCCACATCGGCCTTCGGCATCCCCATCTCGACGAACGGCCACGGACCGCCGCCGTGGGGGATGAAAACGACGGGCATGCGCATAGGGACAGTTTAGGTCCTTGGTACTTGGTGCTTCGTTCTTCGTCCGTCCTTGGTCCCTGGTCCGTCATTGGTCTGACTCTCGTTGGTGAACACCATCGTGGGGCGATCGGTCGCGTTGATTCGCGGGACGGGCAACGAACCGCAGTGGCAATGGCACGCGTTATCGGTGCGGGCAACGAGATCTGGTAGTGCGCGTGAACCCCGGCGTCTTCGCAATAGCGATGTCCTCGATCGCGGAGGCACTTCGCTTGCTATAGGAACTTCCTCAAACGGCATCCCCCGCTGGATCTGCACGCTTCGGCATTCAGTTCTGTGCAATACATGTCAGTTCTGTTCGACGAATCCCGATTGAGCACGCGCTCGCAAGGCCGTTCGACCACCGGCCTATGGCTCAGTTTCGTGGTGCACGCGATCTTCGCGTTCGTCGTGATCGTCGTCGTCGCGATTCGCGGGTCCGAGAAACCGCCGACGCCGCGCATGCGATCGATTGGCGTGTTCATCTTGCCGGCCGAACTGGTGAAGTTGCCGTCGCCCCATGTCGTGGCGCCGCGTCTTCCTGCCCCGCCGCCTCCGGTGCGCGAACTCGCCAGAGTGGAAGCGCCAACGCCGCTTCCTGTCCCGCCCATCGTCGCCAAGCCTGCCCCGGCACCGCTCGTGCCCGCGGCGACAGCCCCCATGCTCGAACGGCCCATTGAAAAGCCAGTCGCCCAGCGTCCTCCTGAGACCGGTCTCTTCGAGCGGACAAACAGCGCGCGAACGAGCCAGGCGGCAGCTGCCGTCACGACCGGGGGATTCGGAAGTGCACCCGCCTCGCCGCGCGGCCCCGCAGATGCCACGGTCACGACAGGCGGATTCGGCCGCGGCGCGCCCGCGCCTCGTAAGGCTGGAAACGGATCCGGCGAGGTGCAGACGGCGGGGTTCGATCAACGGGCGAGTGCGCCCGCCCAGCCTTCTGTCGCAGCGGTGATGAAGCCCGTGGATCGGCCCGTCGAGATCGTCTTCAAGCCCACACCGGAGTACACCGACGAAGCGCGCAGCGCCCGCATTGAAGGCACCGTGTCGCTCGAGCTCGAATTCACGGCCGCCGGCGACGTCCGCGTGTTGCGCATCGTGCGCGGACTCGGCCACGGCCTCGACGAAGCGGCCCAGCGGTCGGCACTCGGGATTCGTTTCAAGCCCGCGCAGTCGGACGGCCGGCCGGTCGATTCCCGCGCCACGGTTCACATCACGTTCCGCTTGTCCTAGCCAGAGGCACCTATGCAACTCGCACGTTTCCCCTTGCTGCTCGCTGCACTGCTCGCACTCGCGTTTACGGCGTCGATCGCCAGGGCGCAGACGAACGATCAGCAGGTTCCAACAGCCCCGAAGCCAAGCCGCGCAGGACAGGTCCAAGCCGACGACGTCATCGACCGGATGAACGGGGCGGAACGTGCGGTGCTCGAGCGGTTGAGAACGTCACACCCTTTGATGGAGGTGTACATCCAGAATGTGGCGCCGGACGAAACGCGCGGCTGGGTCCCCACCGACGACAACTACTTCCTGGGCCAACTCCAGTTCGATGACGGGCCCGCGCTTCGTGCGTTCGGACAAGGTCAAAGGGAGCAGCGCGGGGTGATACTGCGCCTCATCTCGGACCGGCCCGGGCTCGGCGATGCCTTCGCCGCGATGGCGGCGCCCGATTGGCGGGGGCTCGAGCGCAAGCGATACGAATTCACGTACGTCCGCCGGGAGTTCCTCGGCGAATCGCGATGCTTCGTCTTCGATGTCAGGCCGCTTCGCGACGGCAAGGGCTTCGTAGGCCGGATCTGGATCGAAGATCGCGACTACAACCTCGTCCGCTTCAACGGCGCCAGCCGCGGATCGGAAGAAACGTTGTCAGGCCTGCTCAAGCGGACGCTGTCGTTCCATATGGACGGCTGGCGTGTGAACGTCGCGCCCGGCGTATGGGTGCCGTCGTATATCTACTCGGAAGAAACGGATCTGAGCAGCGCGTCGCCCTCCAGGTCGGCCTCGAACTCGAAACGGCAACCGCGGTTCAAGAGCCAAACACGGATCTGGGGATACCAGGCTCGCAACGCCGACCGGACCGGTTCGTTGACGACGATCCGGATCGACGAGCCCAATGTCGCCGACACCACCGAAAGCGCCGCGCAGCTGTCGCCCGTGCTCAGCCAGCGCCGATGGGAACAGGAGGCCGAGGCGAACGTCCTCGAAAGGCTCGAGGCGATCGGCCTGCTCGCGCCGGTGGGCGAAGCGGACAAGGTCCTCGAGACCGTCCTCAACAACCTCATCGTCACCAACAATTTGAGCCTCGAACGGCCGCTGCACGCCCGGATCCTGCTGACCTCGCCGCTCGAGTCGTTCACGGTCGGCCACACGATCGTGTTGAGCCGCGGCCTGATCGACGTGCTGCCCGACGAAGCGAGCCTGGCGACGATGCTCGCGCACGAGTTGAGCCACGTGGCGCTCGGGCACCTTCTGATCGACACGAAGTTCTCGTTCGCCGATCGTCTGATGGTGTCCGACAGCGAGCTGCTGCAGACGCTGCGTTTCCCGCGCACGCCCAAGGAGGAGGCCGCGGCTGACGAGAAGGTCATCGAGCTGCTCGGCAAGTCGCCCTATCACGACAAGCTCGCCGACGCCGGCTTGTTTCTTCGCACGCTCTCCGAGCAGGCCAAGCAGTTGCCGCGACTCATTCAGCCGCACATCGGAGACTACATGGCGGCCAACGGGCAGATGACGCGGCTTGCCGATCTCATGAAACAGGCCCCGCCATTGAGACCCGACAGCCTCGATCAAATCGCTGCGCTCCAGCTCGGCGCGCGGCTCGTCGTCGACGCGTGGAGCGGCAGGGTGACGCTCGACCGCTCGCCCGCTGTACCTCTGATGTCGATTCGCGAGAAGATGCCATTTGCGGTAACGCCGCTGATGCCCGTGATCAGATATGCGGAGCCTCCGGTCGTCCGCACGCCCGTCGATACTGTCGGCGAGTTGCGGTCCAACTGATCGCGGACCGCTTACCGTAGCTAATTTTCGGTTGGTGCTCACTGCATGCTGTCGTCAAGCGCGTCGCGCTGCGCGCGCGAGAGGACCGAGCTGTTCCTGAAGCGCAGTGAAGATCGACGGACGATCGGGATTGGGTGAGGCGTCGGCCGGCTGGCGCGTCAGCGAAGCTGAGCGTCAGCGATAAGCGGGCTGCCTCTCCCGCCGCTTCCCCTCCCAGAGCATGCGGCGTTCCGGAGACAGGCTCGCGGTCAGGGCGGCCATGGACGTCGCATCGGGGCCGATGCGGAACTGGTAGACGTACCGCTCGAGGTTTGGCGGTTCGGCATCGGCGGGGATCGTCGCGCCATGCGCGCCGGTTGAGTTGAGGAAGACCAGGGCGCGGTTCTTCTTGAAATTCACCGTTTTGACCAGCCGCCACACTTTGTTCTCGATCCAGTGCGGCGCTGCGCCAACGGCCTCGTTGTCTTCCTCCACCTCGTACATGTCAGTGCCCCACCGTTTGTCATCGCCCGATTTCGCCAGGTAGAGGATGCAGGTGATGAAGCCCCACTTCGGATCCCGGTGCGGCGGAATGACGTAGCCATTTGTCCGCAGCAGAATGCGGCCATCCGAGCTGGTGAGCGTGAGTGCGGCGAGCGGATCGTCATCGGGAACCGGAAAGCTCAGACGAATCCACTCGCTGAGGGGCTGGCGGAACTTCTCAACCAGGGCCGGCATCATCATCCGGGTGACGACCGTCTCCGCCATGAACTGCCAGATCCGGCGGCAGTAATCGGGCGCGACCTGCAACGGCACGTTGAGCTGCTGACTGTTCGGCGGCTGGTCCGCAAAGAGCTCGACCGGAGGAAGGCCCGCGATCAGCGCACGATAGAACCTATCGGGCAGGAAGTTGTCGATCACTGTATACGGACACGGATGATCGCGCATCTGCGCGCGAGCGATCGCGTCCGCGATGTGCAAGGGCATCGTGGGATCGTCGAGCAGCGCGTCGAGCTCCTGTTCACGATCCTCGAAGTCGACGTTCCGTTGCGCGATCGCGCGCAGTTGCGATTCCCTGGTTCGAACCGCGGCGATGTCGCGCCCCTGCTGGTCGATCGTGCTCTGGAGCGCGGCGATCTTCTCGCTCAGCGTCTTCACCGCGTCGGCGAGATCGCGGAGGTCGTGGCTGGAATTGTCGACTGACTTGCGCAGCTGCATGATCGTACGGGGACGGAGGACGGCGAGTCCGGCCATGAATCGATCGAGCATGCTCGGGCATTATACAACCCCGCGAACGTGCACCCCGCAACGCTTCACACAGGTTCGACACGTCACCTCTGGGGTAGACTGACGACAGATATGGCCGCTCCTGAACATCGTAGAGCGACGGAGTCCGCCTCCGCGAGCACGGGAACGACACGCCCCAGCATCGCGATCGTGGTCGCGTTTTTCGGACGGGCACCGCTGTGGCTTCCCGCGTTTCTCGTGTCGTGCCGCGCAAACCGCGACGTGCGCTGGATGATCTACACCGACGTCGAGCCGGCGACGAGGATGCCGCCGAACGTCGATTGGAAGTACATGAACGTTGGAGAACTCAGCTCGAGAGCGTCGGATGTGCTGGGAACGAACGTCGAAATCCGGTCGTCGTACACCAAGAAGATCAGCGATCTGAAACTGTCGTTCGGGCTGGTCTTTGCCGACGACTTGCGGCCGTTCGATTTCTGGGCTCACTCGGACCTCGATATCGTCTGGGGAGATGTGCGCCAATTCGTCACCGACGACATCCTGGCCAGTTACGACATCGTGTCGTCGCGCCCGGGGAGAACGTCCGGCCACTTCAACCTGTATCGCAATACTCCAGCGATCAACCGGACCTTCGAGCTGATCCCCGACTACGCTCAGGCGATGGCCAACCCGGAGTACCTGCACCTGGACGAACGCGAGCTCACACGCCACCTCAAAGCGCGCCTGAGCCGCGGGCCGAGCGAGTTGACGCCTCGTGTGTACTGGCCTCAGGAGCTGACTACGAACGCCAAGTATCAGCACGCCCTCGGCGACAGTGACGCTGGCGGGCTCTGGTGGCGCAATGGCAAGACGTTCGGAGCCGAAGGCCACGAGCTGATGTACGTGCACTTTCACAAGCTCAAACACGGCATGCATTCGATCGATTTCGGCTATGACGATGCTCCGTCGGCGTTCATGATCAGCAGGAAAGGGTTTTCGGCGGCCGGCCAACGTGACGATTAGTCTCGCAGTGGGTCCTCGTCTCTCGACCCGCACTAATCGCGCGATTACGGCACTCGTCGCTGTCGCCGTCTTCGGATTCTCGTGGTTCTTTCGCTTCAACAACCCCGATGGATCCTTCGCCGGGCTCTCCGACGATCACTTCTTTTATCTTGTCCGGGGCTGGCAGATTCTCTTCGGCGATGTGCCGGTCCGTGATTTCGTCGATCATGGCGCGCCGTTCTACTACTACGTGGCGGCGGCGGTGCAGGTCGTCTTCGGCCGAGGGACGCTGTCGGAGCTGGCGTTCTCGGTCACGCTCGTCTCGCTCGGCGCTGCACTCACCTTCTGGCTGGCGGCGCGCGCGAGCGGGTCGGTGCTGCTCGGTCTGGTCGGCGCGGCATTTCAGATCCTGCTCGCTCCGCGTCTGTACAACTACCCGAAGATCCTTGCCTACGCGGCCGCGATCCCGCTCTTGTGGTGGTTCGCGGACCGTCCGGGCACGCGACCGCTGTTCTGGATCGCGCTCGTCACCGTCATCGCCTTCCTGTTCCGCCACGATCATGGCGTGTTCATCGGCGTCGCCATGATGACGCTGCTGGCCGTCCTGACTGACGTGTCCTGGCGATCGCGCGCACGCTTCGCAGCGATCTACGCCGCGCTGGTGATCGCGCTCGTTTCACCGTACCTGCTGTTTCTTCAGATCAACGGCGGCATCGTCCGCTACTTCGGCCAGGCAGCGGCGTGGGCCGAGCGCGACCGCAACCGTGAGCCGGTCGTATGGCCAGGGCTGTTCGACGAGTCGCGCGATGCGGTCGCGAAGACGGCAGGCGTGTCGCGCGCCGTTGCCGTCGTGCGTGAGAACAACATCGCCTGGACGTATTACACGGAGCTGCTGCTGCCGTTCTTCGCGCTCTATGTGCTCGCCATCAGCCGTGATGCGGCCAGGCCGTCGTGGCCTCATGCCCGCGCAAAGCTCGCGATGGTCGCGGTGCTCGCCGTGGTGTTGGACGCGGGGTTTCTGCGGAGCTCGCTCGAAGCGCGGCTGGCCGATCCGTCGGTGCCTCTCGCGATTCTCATCGCGTGGCTCGGCGTCGCGGTGCCGCGTGTGCTGGCGAGCGATCGCGGGATCCTGCCATCGCTTCACGGGTGGCGGTGGCCCATTGGCGCGACGACACTGGCCGGTGGGCTCGCGCTGGTCTTCGTGCTGGGTGCCGGCGTGGCTCGGGATCTGTACGATCGTCTCGACGCGGCCGGCATGACCGATCGCTTCGGCAAGGTGTTCCAGAGCGCCGCCGGCGTCTCCAGCCAGATCCGCATGGACTGGGACCTCGACACCTGGATGCGGCGTGAGTCCCGGCCCGACCTGATGAACCTGGTCTTCTACGTCAATGCCTGCACGGCGCCGACCGACCGGGTGCTGATTCAGAGCTACCTGCCGCAAGTTCTCGGTTTGGCGCGGCGGGCGTTTGCCGGCGGGCACGCCGATCTCAGGCCGGACTTCTTCAACACGCCCGAGGCGCAGCAGTTGACGATCGCCCGGCTCGAGCGGCAATCGGTGCCGATCATCCTCCTCGAGTCGAACAGCGGACTCGAGGCATTCCGCCGGTCGTTTCCGCAAGTCACCGCGTATATCGATCAACACTACGAGCAGGCCGGCACGCACACCTTCGACGGGCGCTTCGGCATCAGCCTGTTCACCCGGCGCGACCGTTCACCTCGTGGCACGTGGGAACCGCTCGGGTGGCCCTGCTTTGGCACCGGGCACGTGACGACGCCATCCAACGGATCCTCGCGACGACTTGACACGATCGAGTTAATAACTACAATGTAGGCACACATGGCGGACGTGCTTGGATCGTTCGAACAGGCGGTGTTGCTCGCCATTGTCCGCCTGGACGAGGGCGCCTACGGTCGCGCGATTCTCAACGAGGTCGCGGCGCGCCTCGAGCGTGACGTCGCGGCCGGCGCGGTCCACGCGACATTGGAACGGCTC
>DATFRP010000288.1:0-7682 GCA_035263125.1 Vicinamibacterales bacterium | reverse complement strand
CACGTCATGCTCCGTGCGAGACCTCCGGCGAGGCTCGTGCGTCACGCCTCTCGGAATTTCAACTGGATCGCAGGCCTCCCCCTTTGCGAGCCACGACGTACCGCGACTCGATCTGACGGCACGTGGCTGCCATCACGCGGGAAAGGATCGGGCCATGTCTTCTTCAGCGATGAGATGGGGTGTAGCGATTCCCGTGTGCGTGGGGCTGATATTGATGGGTGTGTGGCTGACCAGATCGACGCTCGCTCAGGAGGAGCTCGCGCCCGACCTCGTCGAGCCTCAGATCATCACCGCCAACCGGGGCATCGTCGAACTGACGCTGGAAGCACGACCAAGTGTCGTCACCGTGGCCGGGCAGACCTTCGTGTCGAATGTCTATAACGGCCAGTACACACCGCCCGTGTTTCGATTGCGCCGGGGCGAGGAGTTGCACCTGACACTCGCTAACCGTACCGGTCCTGCCGACATCCAGATCGACGGCACCCAGGCCACGAACCTGCACTATCACGGGATGTCGGTGTCGCCGCTCCCGCCTGCGGACGACATCTACATCACCATCCCCTCACTGGACATGATGAACAACCCCTCGCTGCGGACGCATGCGAATCACCAGATGCAGATGCGCGACGACTTCGTCTACGAGTATCAGTTCCGAGTGCCGGACGACCACGAGCAAGGACCTTACTGGTATCACTCGCATGCTCATGGCGAGGCCGAGCCGCAGGTGCTGAGCGGCCTGTCGGGACTCTTCATGGTGGACGGCTTCTTCGACGACTGGTATCCGAACCTCGCGAACCTGCAGCAGCGATTTCTCATCCTCAAGGACATTGCGCTGCCGGGAGCCGTGGACGGAGCCCCGCTGACCAAGACGATCAACGGCCAGGCGAACCCGACGATCAGGTTCTCGCGAGCCCAGTCGCAGATCTGGGAGATCGGCAACGTCGGCGCCGATGCGTTCTTCGACCTCGAGCTCGAAGGCCACACCTTCTGGATCCTGGCTCGTGATGCCAACCCGCTGGAACGGCCACAAGAGGACACGCATCTGTTTGTCGCGCCCGGTGCGCGCTACACCGTCATGGTGCACACACCGAGTGAAGGACGGTTCGTGCTGAAGTCGCGTACGGTCGACACCGGTCCGCAGGGCGACCCGAATCCCGAGGTAAGGCTCGCCACTGTCGTCGTCGGGCCCCCAACTCCAGGCACCGGTAGCGGTCCCGTGCGTCCAGGCACTCCCCTGCCGACCGCGCGCGGCGATCAGTCGCCAGCCGCTGCCCTGCGCGCATTGCCGATCACCAGACGCCGGACGATTACGTTCTCCGAGTCATCCGACGGCAACACCTTCTTCCTGGACGACAAGCAGTGGGAGCCGGATCGGAATGACGCCGAGGTCACCGTTGGCGACGTCGAGGAATGGACCGTGCGCAATACCTCGGGTGAGTTCCATGTCTTCCACATCCATCAACTGGACTTCCTGGTCACGCAGTCGCCCACGACATCAGACGGCGCGAGCCTGCTCGATACCATCAACGTGCCGTTCGCGAGCAACGGCGTCCCGGGGCAGGTCACGCTGATCGTGCCGTTTCAGAAGGACCGCATCGCAGGGCGATTCGTGTATCACTGCCACATCCTCGAACACGAGGACGGCGGGATGATGGCGAACATTCTCGTACGACCACGCCCATGACGAATGTGGCTCGACGTCGCCGGCGTATTGATGAAAAGATACGCCGCCATGAACACTCGATTGCTCGCAGCCGCGACGCTGCTGGCTGCCACGACGTTCACGGCTCACGCGCAGGGCCCTGCACCTGCCACTCCTGAGAGCCTCGTTGCCGCCGCGAAGCGCGCCGCCGGCGTCGACTATGCCGGTACGTTCCTGCGGATCTGCGTCGCCCCCGACAATCTCGCTGGCGGTGGAGGTGGCGGTGGCGCTCGAGGCGCAGCGCCGGCGGCTCGCGTGGTGCCGGACCGGGCGACCTGGTACGCGCGCCCCTACAAAGTCTTCGACAACCTCTATTTCATCGGCACGAAGATCCACTCCTCGTGGGCGCTGACCACGAGCGACGGCATCATCGTCATCGATACGCTGTTCGACTATGCGATCGAGCCCGAGATCGTCGAGGGTTTGAAAACGCTCGGCCTCGATCCGCGCGCGATCAAGTACGTGCTGATCAGTCATGCGCACGGCGATCACGATCAAGGCGCGGCGCTGCTGCAAAGCCGCTTCGGTGCGAAGGTCGTGATGGGAGCAGCAGACTGGGATTCGACGCTGCAGCGCCCCGCGTCGGCACCGGGCGGCGTCCCGAAACGCGATATCGCCGTCGGGCCCGAAGGCCTGAAGCTGACGCTCGGCGATACCACGATGGACATCATCGCCTCGCCAGGCCACACGCCGGGCACGCTGTCGTACTTCTTTCCGGTCAAAGACGGAAGCCGCACGCTGACCGTCGCCTACTCCGGCGGCACCGCGTTCAACTTCCCGCGTCAGGCGGCGAACTTCGCCATCTATCGCGACAGCCAGCGCAAGATGAGAGAGGTGGCCGAAGCAGCGGGCGCCACCATCCTCATGACCAATCACACCGAGTTCGATCGCGCCTACGACCGCGTACGGCTCGCCCAGTTGCCGCGCGCGGCTGGCGAGAAACATCCGTACGAGAGCGACAGCGCGACGGTGTTGCGCTATTTCGAAATGGGACGCGACTGCGCGGAGGCGCAGCGGTTGTCGATCAAGTGAGGGTCCGGCTAAAGCCGGACACTACGTCTATGCTTCGTACGTCGTCGTGCCGCCGACGACAGTGCGCGCGATCGTGATGTCCTTGATCTTCTCGGGATCGATCGTGTGCGGGTCCTGCGACAGCACAACGAAGTCGGCCAGCTTGCCCGGGGTGATCGAGCCCTTGCTGTTCTCTTCCTTCGACGCGTACGCACCGTGAAGCGTGTTCACACGGATCGCGTCCGCGACGCTGATCTTCTGATTCGCGCCCCAGATCTTTCCGTCCCACCCCTTGCGCGTGACCATTCCCTGGATGCCCATCAACGGCGCAAACGGGCCCGGGCTGAAATCCGATCCCGCCGCGGCGTGCACGCCGGCATCGAGCAGCGAACGATACGCCATCGCCCGTTTCATGAACTCCTCGCCGTAGAACACAAACTTGTCGGAGTTGTAGTAGGCGTAGGTCGTGAACAGCGCCGGGATCGCGTCGAGCGCTTTGATGCGGGCGACGAGACCGTCGTTGACGAGCGTGCAGTGCGTGATCTTCGGTCGGGCATCGGCACGCGGGACGAGCTTCTGCACGCGCTCGACTGCCGTGAGGTACATGTCGATCGCCACATCGCCATTCGCGTGGCAGTTCACCTGGATGCCGGCACGATGCACCCGCTCGATCCAGGCGTTCAGCTCCTCCTGCGATTCTGTGACATTGCCCTTGTAACCGGTCTTGCTTCCCGGATACGGCTGGCTCATCGACATCGTCCGCTCCGAGAACGAGCCGTCCAACGTGTGTTCGGACGTGGCGCCGAGCTTGATCCACTCGTCACCGAAGCCGGTCTGGATCCCGCTGGCGATCATCGAGTCGAGAACGCGACCACTCACCTCATAGCTGACGCGATGCCGGAGATCGCCACGCATGCGTACGTCCTGGATGGCCGCCAGGTCGCCACCCTGGTGATGAACGCTCGTCAGCCCGTAGCGGGCGAACTGTTTGGAGATGTGCGCGATCCCTTCTCTACCCCGACGCTCCAACTCCACTGGTATCAGGGTTGGACGACTTCCCACTTTGTTGAACACCGCGCGCGCCGTGTCGGTGACGCGACCGGTGAGCTCGCCCTTCTCGTCGCGGTCGTATGTGCCCCCTGGCGGGTTCTTCGTGTCCTTGGTGATGCCAGCCATCGCCAGCGCGTTGCTGTTGTAGTACGACGTGTGGCCGCCGCGATGCTGCACCACGACGGGATGCTCGCGTGACACTTCGTCCAGGTCGTGCACGTTCAGCTCGCGCGTGTCCTTGACCTTCGTGTCGTCGAAGAAGTAACCCGACACCCACGTGCCTGCCGGCGTCTGCTTTGCCTTCGCGCGAAGCTTGTCGACGATGCTGGCGATCGTGACGAACTCCACTTCGAACGGATTGCCGACGAGCACTTCGTAGAGCAGCACCTCGCCGCCGGCGTGGTTGTGGCAATCGGTGAAGCCGGGTACCACGGTCATCTGCTGCGCGTCGATGGTGCGCGTGTCCTTGCCGGCGAGCCCTTTGATCTCGTCGTTGCTGCCGACCGCGATGAATCGGCTGTTCTTGACCGCAAACGCACCCGCCTTCGGCAGGCGCGAGTCGACGGTGTAGACATTCGCGTTGACGATGATGAGATCCGCGTCGCCGGCATCCGCGGCCGCGACAGCAGCAACCGTTCGGCTGAACCACGGAGTCACAGTGGCTGCGACGGCAGCGGCGGTCAGCCCCATGAATTCCCTTCGCGATGCGCGAGCGTTCATGCTGTGTCTCCTCCGAAGTGCCGGTTATGGTGGAAGCATACACAAGGGCTGGTTCCACTGAAGCCGTAACCGCATCCCACGTCATTTCGCGACCAGTTGCGCAAAGGTTGGGGCCCGCACCCCGCTTCCTGCCGCGGCGCTCGCCAAATTCCAAGGAACACAGGACTCCCGTCGCGTCTGTCGGCGGCACAGGATCTGCTCCTTCAAACCAGCGTTTATAGCAGAACTCTCACGCGCTCTCCCACGCCGAAGGTCGAGGAGGATCAATGTCACGCTCACTGACTCGCGTCGTTCTCATCGGGGCGCTGATGTCCCTGTCTAGCGCCCTGACGTTCGCACAAAGCCCACAGACACAAACGTCGACGACGACGGAAAGCAAGTCGTTCGAGGTGCTCGCAGTCAACGGCAACACGCTGGTCGTCAAGCTGCCCGAAGGGACGAGGGAACTGAACGTCCCCGACGACTTCAGGTTCACCGTCAACGGCCAGCCGATGTCCGTTCACGATTTGATGCCCGGGATGACGGGAACCGCCAACATCACAACCCGCACGAAGGTTATTCCCGTCACCGTGACTGAAGTCCGCAACGGACAGGTCGTGATGCAATCGGGCTCGAACATCTGGGTGCGCACATCTGACGGTCAGGTGAGGATGTTCACTCAAAGCGACGTCGACCAACGAGGGGCCACGATTTACCGCGAAGGAAGGCCGGCGAAGGTATCCGACTTCCGTGAAGGCGATCGGCTGTCGGCGACCATCGTCACGTCGAAGCCGCCGCAGGTCCTCACCGAGAAGGAAGTGCAGGCAACGCTCGCCAAAGCGGCGCCGCCACCTGCAGCCGCTCCGCCTGCAGCCGCTCCACCTGCAGCCGCGCCCAGGCCGGCGCCAATCGCGCCACCCTCGGCGCAGGCCGCGCCGCCCCCAGCGCCCGCACCTCGGGAGGCACGAGCGCTTCCGAAGACCGCCAGTTCGCAGCCTCTGATCGCACTGATCGGACTCGCGTCGCTTCTGGCCGGCGCCACGCTCACGATCCGTCGTCGACTGGCGCGCTAGCGCGGCGGGCGAGTTCGTGCAATCTCGCGCGTTCTGGAATGCGGTAGAAGCCGTCGCCTGGGCTGCTGGTGTCGTGTGCCTTGTGTATGTCGTCCTGCAGTACCGCGACGGCGTGAACGGCACGCGCGACGCGATGCGGGAGTTCACGGAGCTCAAGACAGCCGAACGTCATCGACCTGAATCGGTCGATGTGTCGCTGTGGTCGGAAGCCCGGATCAAGGCCTGGCAGAGTACGCGCGATCTGCCAGGTCCATCGCCGCTCGCAGTGCTGCGCATCCCTCGTATCCATCTCGAAGTACCCATCCTCGAAGGCACCGACGAGGTCACGCTGAATCGGGGTACGGGCCACATCGAGGACACGGCGATGCCAGGAGCCGATGGGAATATCGGGATCGCCGGACATCGCGATGGTTTCTTCAGAGTGTTGCGAGACGTCGCACCGGGAGATGCGATCGAACTCGAATCAGTTCACAGCACGGCAATCTATCGGATCGAGCGGACCTGGATCGTGCGCCCCGACGATGTGTCGGTGCTCGATCCAACGACGACTCCCTCGTTGACGCTCGTCACCTGCTATCCGTTCTACTTCGTCGGCTCCGCTCCCGAGCGGTATATCGTCCGTGCGGTTCGCAGCGAGACGCGGCGGGACACGGTCGCCGCGCATCGCCTGCTGAGTCCGCAGCAGATGATGCGCGCGAAGTGATGGACAGACCGCGGCTGCCTCGAGGTCACGCGGTCCGCGCGCGGTCAGGACTTCTTCAATCGCAGGATCTTCCCACCCATGCCGTCGGTCAGCACATAGAGCGCGCCGTCGGGACCTTCGTTGACGCCGCGGATCCGCGCATTGAGATCCACCAGCAAGCGCTCTTCCGCGACCACATGGTTGCCGTTGAGCACGAGACGCACGAGACTCTTGCCGGCGAGCGCACACACGAACAGGTTGCCGTCCCACGCGGGAAACATCTTGCCGGTGTAGAAGCCGATGCCCGACGGCGCGATGTCGGGAGTCCAGAAGTACACGGGCTGCTCCATCCCGGCCTGTGCCGTCTTGTCGTTGTTGATCGGCTTGCCGGTG
Organism: Vicinamibacterales bacterium; assembly: GCA_035263125.1. Classification (GTDB taxonomy): domain Bacteria; phylum Acidobacteriota; class Vicinamibacteria; order Vicinamibacterales; family UBA2999; genus Gp6-AA40. The sequence continues at coordinate 1,072 of DATFRP010000288.1, read as the reverse complement.
TAGTCACGTCCGTAGCCGATCACGGGAAAGCCGTAATTCTTCCCCTTCTCGATCTCGTTGATCTCGTCGCCGCCGCGCGGGCCGTGCTCACTGGCCCACAACCGGCCGGTCTTCGGATGGATCGCCACGCCCTGATCGTCACGGAAGCCGAGCGCGTAGATCTCGCCGCGGGCGCCGGCCTTGCCGACAAACGGGTTGTCCTTCGGGATCGATCCGTCGGTATTGATGCGCAGCACTTTGCCCATCAGGCTGTCGAGCTGCTGCGGCTGCATCCAGTCCTCCGACTTGATGCCGAGGCCGGCAGGCACCGTCGATGTCACGAGCAGCGTGCCATCGTTGGCTTGAGTCAGCCGGCCGCCCGTGCCTTCGGCGTCGAGCAGATCTTTGACGCCATCGAGGCGTTTGTTATCCGCGGAGATCTGCGCGCTCGCGACGTGCACATGCCCCGGTGTGCGCTGCTTGGCGGCGTCCACACCGTCGGGCAGGACGGAGTACGTCAGGTAGATCGTGCGGTTCTCGGCGAAGCGTCGATCGGGCTGCACGTCGAAGACGAGCTGCTGGGCGCGCGCATACATGTTCGGCGGCATGCCCTCGAGCGGTTCCGAGATCTTGCCGTCCGTGCCGACCAGCCTGATGCGGCCGTCGCGCTCGGCAACGATCGCGCGCCCGTCAGCCAGGAAGCGGAACGACGCGCCGTTCAGACCGCTGGCGAACGTCTCCACCTTGAAGCCCTCGCTTCGTGCGGGCACTGCTGCGCGGGTCTGTCCGAGCCACTGCGGAACGGGCGCATACCCGTCTGGTGCCGCGCTCTCGCCGGGCGGCTGTTGTCCCGGGGGCTGCGCGGGCGGCCGCGGAACGGATTTCGTTTGTGCATGAAGAACACTGGCGGCCAGCGCGAAACACGCGGCGCCGATGATGACCGGGCGACGAATCATTGAACCTCCAAGGAGCTCTCGACGTGGCGATTGTACTGTGCGCGACGCGAAGCCACGAAGGACACAGAGGGAGGAACGGAGAGGTCGGGCCACGGAGATCACGAAGATCACGGAGGTGGAGACACGGAGACACAAAC
>DATFRP010000287.1:0-20064 GCA_035263125.1 Vicinamibacterales bacterium | reverse complement strand
TCCCTCGCCTTCACCGTCGTATGGCATGCAAGCCCGCACTTGGCGTCGTTCCCCTGCGGCGGCGTGCCAGCTGTGGTGCCCGGGGTGAACGTATCGGACTTCGCGTCGTAATCGAACACGCCCCATCCCCACCCGCCGCTGTCCGCGAATCTCTTGCTGTCCTTCACCATGAAGTCCACGTTCAGCAGGTCACCCGGCACCGTCGCCTCCTCGAAGAACGCGTTCGGTTTCGGGCTCCAGTGGATCTTGGCCATCCTGGCCCCGTCGGGAACAGGCTTGCCGTTGGCGGGAATGCCGGCCTGGTAAGCCTTGATCATCACTGGATTGCCGAGGATCATCGCGACGACCCTTTCGTTCCGACTGATCGAGATCGCCTGCCATTCTTCGTATCCCCTGAACTCAGACATCGCGAGCCCGCCCGGCACTTTTGCGGCGTACTTGTCCTTGTTCTGTGCGGAAGCAGCCAGGCCGCCCAGGACGGCGAGCCATACGGCCATCCCAATCGTCACCAAACCCCTGCGAGTCATTGCCGCACCTCCTGAATCGATCGTCGTGGCACAGCGAGTTGATGCAGGTATACGTCCAGAAATCAATGAGCAGGACCTTGCCCCGCGAGACTTGCAAACGGTCAGCTGCGACAAATTGAGCCACTCGGTCCCACGGCCGATCGTGGCCGACTCGCGTGACTCGCGGCCCTGCGTTGCCCGCGTCGAGAGCGCGCCAGACTGGAGTGCTGCCATCGTCATCGCGGCGCTACCGATAAAGGGTCGACGATCGTGTACCAGGTACCAGCTCGGCTTCGATCTCCGTGCTGGCTCGCTCACGCGATGGGTCTCGAGAGAGCGCGAAGAACCACATGGCGATCAGGGCATCGAAGATGAAACAACCGAGCGACGATGCCGGCATGAACGGCCAGATCGGGTTGCCCCAGAGGTGGTGCGGCAGATCCCACGCTGAGTGCACCAGCCACGCGACACCGATGGCGCGGTAAGAGATCAGGCCACGGTACGCCATCGGCATGACGACCAACGGACAAGCCAGCTCCCACACGCCGAAGCCACCGCCGCTGATGTAGACGCCGGACGCGCCAGCGACGATCATGGCGTTCAGTGTCCGCCGCGTCGGCGCGGGCACCCGCGACATCAGCACGACGAACAGCCCGGCGCCGAGCGCCGGGCCGACGTAGTCCATCACTGCCCACGCTCCGCTGTGTGTCGTCATCAGGCAGTTCCTCCGGCCCTAGAAATAGCACGACCGGTCGTGTTACTGTCAACATTGGAACTGTAACTAAACGAGCCGGTTCAGGCTCTGATGAGGCCTGCGGGAGGCGGGACAGAGCGATGAAGCAGACGAGAGAGCGAATCGTGGCGGAAGGTGTGGGGCTGCTGTCGAAGAGCGGGCTTGCCGGCGTGACGCTCGGCGTGCTGGCGACGCAGACCGGCATGTCGAAGAGCGGACTCTTCGCCCACTTCAAGTCAAAGGAAGAAGTGCAGCTGCAACTGCTCGACGAGACCGCGCGTATCGCGCAGACGACGGTGATCCAACCAGCGATGAAAGCGCCCGCCGGCCTGCAGCGCCTCCGCGTGATGTTCACGCGCTGGCTTGGCTGGAGCGAGAAGGCCGGCCTCGGTGGCGGCTGCGCGGTGGCCGGCGGATTCTTCGAGCTCGACGATGCACCCGAGAACGATCCGGTGCGACAGCGCCTGATGGCGATGGAGCTGGAGTTTCGCCAGTTGCTGACCACGCTCACGAACGACGCTGTCAAACACGGTGAGTTGAGCGCCGGCCTGGACGTCCCGCAGTTCGTGTGGGAGATGTGCGGCCTGTATCTCAATCACCACGTGTCTTATCGCTTCATCCGCGACCCGCGCGCGACAAAGCGCGCGCACCGGGCGTTCGATGAACTCGTGAAGCGTTCGCAGCCGGCCAAGGGGAAGGTCAGAGCCGCAGGCCGAAGGCAATAAACGGACGCGCCCGCTGACGTTCGAGCGTTCCAGTGTGTCGTCGGGGACGCGCCGTGAATTTACTCCACCGTCACCTCCCGATTGCAGGTGGTTAACACGCCTCTCTGATGATGCTGTCTTCCCACAGCAGCGCGCGGTCGACGACCGGAAGAGGGGCGCGGCGCGCGTGCACTTCTGTCCATCACCGAAGGCGAGAAGTGCGACTCGCATGTTCGTCCGACATTGGGAGGCATTCTGAACATGAATCGAAAACTGACGCTCGGTGCCGCGCGTGTCTCGCACTCTCCAGCGCGCAGACGCATGACTGTGTGGGCGCTTCTCGCGATCGCGGCGGCCAGCATGAAGCTCGTGAGCGTGCTGACGGCGGAACCCGCCACCATCAACGGCATCATCCTTCTCGTCGGGGCCGACGAGTCCCAGCGCGTCGTGAACTGGTACGCCTCGGCACAAACCAGCCAGATGGTGCAGCTCGCACCGACGTCGGAGCTCCAGGGTGGCGATTTCCCTGACGGCGCGACGACGTACTCGGCCGCCGTTGTCGCCAACACGGTCAACGGAGGCTTCAACGGCCACGCGATCCTCGATAACCTGCAGGAGAACACCGAGTACTCCTACCGCGTTGGTGGCGACGGCGCCTGGTCCCCGACGTACGCGTTCAAGACCCGCACGTTCGACGGCAATTTCGACTTCCTGTTTTTCGGCGACCCGCAGATCGGCTCGTCGGGCAACGTGCCCAAGGACGGGGAGGGCTGGGCAGACACCCTGAAGGTCGCCCTCGCCGCGAACCCGGACGCTGAGTTGCTGGTATCCGGCGGTGATCAGGTCGAGACTGCCAACGTCGAGACACAGTGGAACGCATTCCTCGCACCGAATGAACTGCGCTCGTACCCGTGGGTCGCGACGATCGGCAACCATGATGTCGGGGGCAGAGCGTACGAGCAGCACCTCTGGACGCCGAACACGAACCGCTCGGCGCCACTCTATTCCGGCAATCCCGCGACGCAGTCCGGTGGCGACTATTGGTTCATCTACAAGAACGTGTTGTTCATCGATCTGAACAGCAACGCATACCGCGTCACCACCCAGTCTGGTGGAAGCGACTCAGATCAGGCGCACATCGGTTACATCACCGACGTCATTCAGCAGCACGGCGCTGAAGCCAAGTACATCGTTCTCGTCTATCACCATTCGATCTACTCGCCGGCCAACCACGCGAACGATACCGACAACCAGAAGCGGCGTCAGGATTTCCCGACCGCCTTCTCTCAACTCGGTGTGGACCTCGTCCTGCAGGGTCACGATCACAGCTACTCACGCAGCTACCTGATCGACAGCGGCGTGAAGCAGAACGTGAACGAGAAGCCCGGCGCCACCAGCGTGTTCCAGGACCCGGGCGGCGTCATCTACGTCACGGGGAACTCCGCATCCGGCTCGAAGTACTACGCGCTGAGCGCCCCGAACGTCACCAGAGACCCGCACTACGGCCCGGACCCGCTGAACCCGGACAATCACTGGCCCAACTCGGTTGAAAACCAGGAGAACGTGCGCAGCTACGTCAAGGTCATGGTGCGCAACAATCTCCTCTCGGTCGAGAACATCCGCAGCGGCACCTGCGCGGCGCCCAATGCTGCGTTCGAGGTAGGCAATGTGAGCTGGTGCGGACCGAACGAGGGTGCCAGCCCCGCGCTGCCGGTCGGCTCCCTGGTCGACAAGGTCGTGATGCACCCCGCACGTCACTGATCGAACGAACACTCCTGTCTGGTGGGTGGATAGCCTTCCGGCACCACCCACCAGCGCTAGATAGAAACTCGATGTACTTGGGCCGCGAGCCGCGACGCCATGCCTTGCGTCGGCGATGCGTTGCTGCGCTCGTCGGCGCAGCGACGCTTGCCGTCGTCAGCGGATGCGACTCCTCCGAAGACACACGAAAACTGCAGGCACAGCGCCGCTCCACTGGCAGGCTCGGTTCCGGATTCATTGACGCTGCGGCGCCTCCCGCTCCTGAATCGACGATCAGGCCAAGGCCGGGCTCGTGGGACGCCGTCCGTCCGCCGCGCGACTATCACGTCGTGCTGCTGACCGCCGGAAATGATCGTGCGACGACGACGCTGGTGACGGGAGTGAAGCAGTGGGCCGAGGCGGAACATGTCAGGCTCGAAACCATCGCTCCAACGAAGCCCGAGCTCTTTGTGAACGGGATCGTCGAGGCGATGAACCGCGAGCCTGACCTCGTCATCTGCGCCGGCAACGCTCTCGTCGACGCCCTGGCGCTCGTCACGGCGAGTCACCTCAATCGGCAGTTCCTCGTCGTCGGCGCGCAGCTTCCCGAGCCCACCGTGAACGTCACCGCTGCGATCTGGCGTGGAGCGTCGTCGCGGGGAAGAGAGGTGCCGGACACGTCCTCGTCGTTCGACCCCGACGCGTTCACGCCCCGGCAGGTGGACGCTGCCATCCGAGCCGGCGTCGCGAGCGTGCTCAGCGACATCACGGGCATCGTGATCTGGCTGGACTAGCGACGGTCGTCAGTCGTCGTCCTCGGGCATCGTGAGGACGCTGTAGTAAATCGCAGTCGGCCCGTTCTGTCCCTGCCGCCACGTGAGATCTCGGCCATCGAGCGGGGACGTGTAGTTGAAAACGAGGTATCTGCGGCGGTCCAGTTTCAACAGCCCGGGGAAGCAGGTGTCTCCGCGCGACGGGAGGTCCGCAATGAAGTCGACCTTCATCGCGTTTGGATCGACCTGCCACAGCGCGCAACGCTTCGGCCTGTTCCAGTACGCGAACTGATAGAACGCGCTCCGCATGAACGTTGGGAGCCAGTTGCGGTGGAGATCGTAGTCGCCCGATGCAGTGACATTGCGGCGTCCGATCAGATACACGACCCGACCGTGCCTGAACATCAGCGGCGAGTCGTACTTGTGGCGGCTCGACACGCACGTCCACTGCCCCAAATCGTTGGCGGACGCGCGACAGAGCTTCGAGCCGTAGCCGGTCTCGTCGCCGACCTCGTTCCGCGTGATCGCCACCATCGAGCCGTCGGACAAGAACACGAAATCGGACTCAGTGTTGCCGCCTTTGAGGACGGCTGACTGCCGTCCGACCGGAGTCCACGTCTTGCCGTCGCTACTCTTCATCCAACGGACGGTGACGCTGTTGTAGTCGAACAATCCGTCGAGGCCGGCATAGCCATTGAGATACGCCTGGCCGTCGATCGTCTTGACGCGCCAGACAATCATCCCCGGCGCGAGGACTGGTTGAGGCGTGGTCCACCGCCCTGGCCCGATGTACTGCGTGCTTCGCGGGCCGAGCGGTCGGAAATTCGTGTAGCTCGGCTCGACCAACGAGAAATTGAGGAACAGCTTGTCGTTGACGACGAACAGGAGCGGCTCGCGCATGTCGACCGATAAGGCGAAATGGCCTTCGAAGGACCAACGTTGCAGGTCCTCGGTGCTGATGACCTCGATCGACGCGTCTGCGCGCGGGTGATGATGGGATGCCGTTCGAAACGCCACGAACAACCGGTGCGCGAACCAGGCGACCCCGAGGTTGTTGTTGGCCATCTTCGGTACGATTTGCGGTGGCAACTTTCCGGGCACGATCTGAACGGGATTCGAGAACGCGGGCCTCACAAGATCGCTCTCGCCGAGCTCGTCGGCGCAAAGTTTCGGGAACGACGCGCACGGGCGGAAGTCCCCTTCGCCTGCGCTGACGGCCGCGGCTGGAAGCACGTTCTCGTCGGCGGTCGCAGCATCCCTCCTGGTCGCGTCGCGTGCGCAGGTTGCGAGGAGCGTGGCTGCGACAAGAAGAATCAGCTCTGCGGTTCTGGCCGCGACACCGCGTGGCCTGCGGAGCGGATAGCGTGGCGCCGTGGCCCCGCCGCAGGCTCTGGGGATCGGCGACGACATATGTATGTCTGAGAAGCAAACGCGTCGCCGCGTTCGCCTGGCGATGGGACCCACACCGACGAGCTCGCTTGATGAGCGGGCCGACGGAAGTTACGCACGTCGCACCAACGCCCTACTCTTCAAGTGGGATCAGCTCGGCACTCAGGCTCGTCCGGGCTGCGCGCCGCGCGTCGGTGAGCAGCATCCGCGCAAGCAGGCTGCCGACTGCCGGTTGCTCAGGAAGCAACCGCGCGAGCAGGCGGGTGACCCGGATCGCTTCATTCGACAGGTCGAGGCGCGAAACCTCGTGTCTCCCGCTCGCCGTGTGCCCTGCCCTGAAGATCAAGTACAGCACCTTGAGTACGGTTGGCAGACGAGCCGCACGATCGTCCGCCGTGAGCTCCGGGAAGGTTCGGCCGGACGACGTGATCGTGTGTTTCGCGCGGGTCAGGCGCTGCGCCATCGTGCCCTCACTCACCGCAAACGCTTGTGCGATCTCACCGGTCGTCAGTCCCCCCATCACGCGCAGCGTGAGAGCGATTTGCGAGGCCTGCGACAAAGCCGAATGGCAGCACCTGAAGTAGAGGTCGAGCGTTTCATCCCGCTCGTTTACGCCGGCCGCGTCGGCGGCCAAGGCGATCTGCTCGTCCGCCGGAATCAGGCTGACGACCAGGTGCTCACGGAATCTTCGGGCTGCGTCCGCCCGGATCTGATCGGTGAGCCGCCGTGTCGCGACAGTCACGAGCCAGCCTTTCGGGTTGTCGGGGACGCCCTGTGTCGGCCACTGCATCGCGGCGGCCAGCAACGCTTCCTGGACCGCGTCTTCGCACCCATCGAAGTCGCGGTACCGGCGAAGCAGAACGCCCAGAACGGCCGGCGCGAGGTCGCGCAGCAGATCCTGGGTGCGGTCGTCCAGCCTCGGGATCATGCACCCTTTTCCCAATCGGACGGCGGGCCGCTCATCACCTGCCGTACTTCGATGGCGAGGTTCAATGGCTTGCCGCCTGGACCGGGAGCCGCGGAGGCCTCAGCGGCGATCGCGTAGGCACGCACCGGCGTGTCGACGTCCACGATCCAATAGCCGGCAAGGAACTCCTTCGATTCGGGGAACACGCCGTCGATGATCGGCTCCCGGTCGGCGGAGGCTCGCACGAGCTTCGCCTGTTCCGGCCCGCTCAATCCTTCGGCCCAGACCAACTCACCGGCATCGGAGAGCTTCCTGACAAAGTTCCGCATATACGCGATGTGTGCCGTGATGTCCGCCGCCGGCCAGCCGGCGATCTGGTACGGCTCTCCGCCGGGGACGTGCATCATCAGCATGTACTTCATTGGCGACTCCTGCCGATTGTGATCGCTACGCCGCCAGGTACGCCCTCCTCAGACTTGCGATCTCGATCTTCTGCATGCCCATCAAGGCTCGGGCGACACGTCCGCTCGCCTTCGGATCGGGATCGTTCATCAACTCGATCAGCGCCGTCGGAACGATTTGCCAGGAGACCCCATAACGGTCGTCGAGCCATCCGCAGGCGTTGGGCTTGCCGCCGCCGGCAAGGAGCTTTGTCCACAGTTCGTCCACCTCCGCCTGCGATTCGCACGAGACGAAGAGCGAAATCGCCGGGCTGAACGTGAATTGCGGTCCGCCGTTCAGCGCGATGAACCGTTGGCCCGCAAGCTCGAAGACGATGTTCATGACGGCGCCTTGTGGACCGGGACCGCCGTCGCCCCACCGCGCGACGTTCGTGACTCGCGAATCGTGAAACACGGAGGTGTAGAACTCGACCGCCTCCTCGGCGTTGCCATTGAACCAGAGGTGCGGAGTGATCTTCTGAGTTAGTGCCATTATCGGGCTCCTGAGATGTAAACCCCGTGTGGGGCGTTCATGGTGTAGTCGGAGCCGACCGCCAGGACTCTACATGGGCTGCTGACGGAACGTGTCCCCGTTCCGGCACCAAATTTGTTCACTGAATTGTTCACTCCGCCGACCGCCAAGGCCGACGCGGAGATCGGCGTATACTCTCGGCCGCAGGCGATTTCTTCGTTGGCCTCATCTGCGAAGGAGAGACGCATGGGCTCGAAGCCACTGAACCGAAGGGAGCTCCTCAAGAACAGCGCCGCCATTGCCGGCGGTTTGACATTGGGAGCGGCAGCGCCAGCGATGGGCGCACAGCAGACCCCGGAATCGCACCATGCGCCACCCTCGTGGCCGATGATCAAGGGCGACAAAGACATGATCGCCTACGGCGATCGCTCGAAGTACGTCACGTCGGTGCGCATCGCCCATCCCGTGGGCGGGAGACCTTCTCCCGATCAATTCGGGCTGACGTTTCATATTGCGACTCCCCTTCAGGATTCAGTGGGCGTGATCACGCCGTCTTCGCTCCACTACGTGGCGACGACCCGTGGCGCGTTCATGCCGGACATCGATCCCAAAGAGCATCGTCTGATGATCCACGGCCTGGTGGACCGTCCGCTGACCTTCACGATGGAGGACTTGAAGCGTCTTCCTTCCGTGACCCGTCTGCACTTCATCGAATGCGCGGGGAACCGGTCGTCGCGGGCGGCAAAGAACGTTCAGCAAACGCACGGGATGGTGAGCTGCGCGGAATGGACCGGCGTGCTCCTTTCGACGCTGCTCAAGGAATGCGGCGTGAAAGCCAGCGCGAAGTGGTTCGTCGCCGAAGGCGCAGAAGAAGTGAAGGGCGCGTCGAGCATGCCGATCGCCAAGGCGATGGATGACTGCATCCTTGCCTACGGCATGAACGGCGAGGCCGTGCGGCCCCAGAACGGATTTCCGCTGCGGCTGATGGTTCCCGGCTTCGAAGGGATCTTCCACACCAAGTATCTGCGGCGAATCAAGGTCGTCGATCGGTACTACATGAACTACAACGACTTCGGTCATCTCGATCAGGAGGCCAAGATCGCTGCGCTCGAGTACCAGATCGGGCCGAAGTCGGTCATCACATTCCCATCCGGCGAACAGCGGCTGCCCGGCAAGGGCTTCTACGAGATCAGCGGGCTCGCGTGGTCCGGCGGCGGCGCGATCAAATTGGTGGAAGTGTCCACCGACGGCGGGAAGAAATGGAACAAGGCCGACTTCAAGGGCACGCCGCAGCGCATGGCCTTTACCCGTTTCGGCTATCAGTGGAATTGGGACGGAAGCGAGACGGAGATCCTGTCGCGCTGCACCGACGAACTGGGACAGGTGCAACCGACCCGCGCCCAGATCGCCAAGTACTGGAACAAACCGTACGATCAAACATTCACCGTGCCCGGGTTGGACAACAGTGCGCAGCCGTGGCGCATCGCGAATGACGGGAGCGTGACCAATGGGTTCGCCTAGGATTTCTCCGTTCGCGTTCGTGCTGCCCGTGCTGCTGATGGGCGGCGCCTCCGCGCTGGCGCAGGGGCCTGCGTTCGGGATCGGACGCACGCCGACGCCGGAGGAAATCAAGGCGCTGGACATCTCGATCGGTCCGACCGGAGAGGAGCTTCCGCCGGGAAAAGGGAACGCCAAGGAGGGCGCGGAGCTTTATCGCACAAAGGGCTGCGCCGCATGTCACGGAGCGCAGGGCATCGGGGGCGCGGCTCCCAACCTGAAAAGCAAGGATCCCAAGAACCCCGATCTCTGGGCGCGGGGACGAATCCTGCCGCTTCGCGCGCCGTTTGCGACGACCGTCTGGGACTACATCAATCGCGGCATGCCTCTCAACAGCGAGGGCACGCTGACCGCCGACGAGGTGTACTCGCTGACCGCGTTTCTCCTCTTCATCAACGATGTGATCCCGGAAGACCAGGCACTCGACCAGCAGAGTCTGCCCAAGGTCAAGATGCCGATCGGAGACAGCTACGCCCCGCTACCTGATTGGAAGCCCAGGACGAAAAGGCTTCCGGGCTACCCGTTCTAGACGCCAGAGCCGGTTTGCTGACGCCTTCGGCGTCTGAAATCAGCACGGCATCAAACGCAGATGCAAGCGTCAGGCTTTCCAGCTTGCTACTCTGCATGCGAACGGATCCATTCGTGATCAGCCCGAGCCTCAGTCCGTCGAGATCGAAGGCGACAGCGTGAAGTGCGAAGAGACTCAACACAGTGAGAGTCTAGCGTCGCTGCGACGTGCCCAAGGAGGTCCGCACCGCTGTGCCACCGACAACGAAGCGAAGTGCCCTCTGGGTCGCATGGTGGGTCGCGCTCGGGCTTGCCTTTGGCGTGTGGATCGCCAGCACGCAGCAAGGGACTGCGGCAGCGGAATACTATGCGGCGTACCTGCTCGAGTTGTCGCTGTCGGTAGACAACCTCTTCGTCTTCATGATCATCTTTTCCGAACTCAACATTCCCGCCGACCATCAGCGTCGCGTCCTGGGCTGGGGCATCATCGGCGCACTCGTGTTCAGGGCGGTGATGATCGCGGCCGGACTCGCTCTCATCCAGCGCTTTCACTGGATCCTGTACCTGTTTGGCGCCTTCATCCTGTTCGCCGCGTGGCGGATACTGTTCGCCGAGGAGCGTGAACGGCGCGTCGTCGCCGAGGCCTGCGATGTCTGCTCAACGTGGATTGCGCGCGTCCTGCCAGTCAGTCCCGTGTTGCACGGCCACGATTTCTGGCGACGGGAAGGCGGGCGTCTCGTTGCGACGCCGCTCTTCGTCGCGCTCGTCGTGATCGAAACGACGGATATCGTGTTTGCCCTCGATTCGATCCCCGCGGTGTTCGCAATCACGCGGAACCCGTTGATCGTCTATAGCTCCAACGTCCTGGCGATGGTCGGTCTGCGCTCGCTGTACTTCGTCTTGTCGGCAGCGCTCGACCGGCTTCGGTACTTGAGGCAGGGCCTCGCCGTAGTGCTCATGTTCAGCGCAGTCAAGCTGGTCGGCGGTGACCACGTGCACATCAGCCCAGGCTTATCGGTCGGCATCATCGGTGTTGTTCTCGGCCTGACGATTGCGCTGTCGCTGTGGCCACGGCGAATCGCCACACATCCAGGAATTTGAGTCGGCGCCAGGCATTCTCGCCCTCGCCATCAGTGTTTCTGTGGCTGGGCATCCAGGAAGTCGTTGACCATCGGAACAATGACACTCGATTTGTCCATCAGCGTGACGTGCGTCGTATGGGGCAGGATCGCGAGCCTCGATTCAGAGCGTGGCCGCAGATCGCCATGAATCTCGCCGCCTTTCAAGCGGAACATTTCCGCGATGTGGTCGAGGCGCACGCCATCGGCATCGCCGTGGATGAAGAGGATCGGCGCTTTCGTGGCTTTGAGTTGTTCGGCGCCGAAATCGAATGGCTTGATCGCGATTTGCACGACGCGCTTGACGAACGTATCGAATTCGTCCGGTGTGGGGCTCAACTTCTTGTATTCGGTCTCGATCGGCGACCCTTTGAACATTCCCGGCTCCATGCGAGGGAACGCCTCGACGGCTTCCTTGACCAGGCCATCGTGGCGGAATGCAGCCGAAATGCTGACCACCTTCCTGACTTTTTCCGGGTGACGGATCGCCACCACCATGGCAACGCCTCCACCCATGCTGTACCCCAGCAGGTCGGCCTGTTTGATGTTCAGCTCGTCGAGCAGGGCCGCGATGTCGTCGGCGAGGTTCTCATAGCTGAAATCGCGATCGATGTCAGCGGTACGGCCATGGCCCTGCATCTCGACTGCGATCACCTGCCGGCTTTTTGAAAGCTGCGGGATCATGGCCGCCCAGTTGTTCGTGATGGTCATGAATGAACCGTGCAGCAGGACGACGGGATCACCCTTGCCGTGGATTTCGTAGTACATCGCTCAAGTCCGTCTTTGCAACTGCGGTGCGAAGAGGAACACTCGAATCATGCACGTGATGCATTGATCAGGGCCTGAGCAGACGCCCGGCCGGATATCCGCTGGTTCTAGGCCTACTTCACAGTCGACAGTCCCTCCGCACACGAGAACTCGCGCAACTCGTCGTTCGGCGCGGACACCTTCCGATACGTACGAACGGAGGTGAAGGGTTCGACGAGCGCTTTCGGATCCATGGACGTGATCCGATCCTCGAGGATGCCTGGCGACGTGAACCTGATGCGCTCGCGCACGGTGAACTGATCGCTGTGCGGCGAGAACGTGTCGAACAGGCCGTCCTCGCGGATGGCCACGGTGTCGACGACGAGCGTGTCCCCTTCCCAATGCCCGGTGGAATAGCCGGCGAACGTCGGATCGTCGAGGACTTTCTGCGACGGCTTGCGTCCGTCGAGAAAGATCCGGCGATACACGTCGTTCAGCTCGCCGTACATGGTGATCTTGTCCTTCGTGTGCTGCACTTCCATGCCGTAGGTCATCGACATCATGTTGGGCATACCGGCAGAGACACACCTGACGTTCGGATCGAATTCTGGCGATCCGGCCATGCGCGACTTCCGGATGACTTCCCACTTGGCTAGGTACTCAGGCGTCAGCTTCGGCGCGTCGTCGGGCCGGCCCGCACGTCCATCGAGAACCAATACCGGTCGCGGCGGGGGCACCGCCTCGCCGCGAGGGCCCGCCGCCTGTGGCGGCGTCACCGGCGGAGGCACCGCGGAGCGACCGCCTCTCGACTGAGCAAACGGGTCGATCGGAGAGTACACGCCGGTGAAGTCCGGCGGGGGCGTCCCTTGCGCACGAAGCGAGGCCGTCGATACGAACAGCAGGCACAGGAGTGCCGAAGAAAACATCGCAACGATCTTCGACATGATGTCATTCCTCATTGAGCCGCCGGTGCCGCTTGCAACCCGACTACGCTGCCATCAGCGCGTCTGACGCGCGTGAGGAGGCCGGTGTGGCTGCCGTCTTTCGCGGGGCTGAAATCGATAGTTATGGTCTCGCCGATTTTGAGTGTGGTCCTCGACCATCCGGCGCGGACCAACTGGCCGGGTGTACGACCCTCGATCTCCCACTGCGCCTTGCCGCCCTTTCCGTCGTCGACCGACAGAAAGATCCACACGTGCGGGTTCGTCCACTTCCACTCGGTGACCGTGCCGGTGAGCACCATCACCTTGTCGCCGTCGAATGCCGAGTTGCTGTGGTGCGCAAGGACTGACGTCGCCGCCAGCAGCAGCGCGATGACACACGAACCGGTTCTCATATGTGATCCTCCGCGATGGCGGCCGTGACATTAGCACGAAGGGCCGCCTGAAGGCGGACCCTACGTACTCCTCGTCTATGGACTTGGCGTCACCGCGCGGATCGGCGTCCTTCCTGGCGGCGGCTGGATTGCGGAGCCGGTACCCGGTCCCCAGACGTCGATGCCCTCGGAAGTGTTTCCTCTGGTCCCCGCCGGAGCAATCGGCCCGACGAGTGTGAAGCCCCGTCCCGCCGGCCGCGCGGGTGGGCGGGCAGGATCGATCACGAGGTCCTTTCCGAGAACGAAGGCGAGCATCTCGTTCTGTACGACCTGGGCTCCTATCTTCCGTCTGAACGTCGGCGGATCGCTCTCGCCCCAGTCTTCATGCACGATGTCGAAGTAGACCGTGTTGCCGACGATGACGATGTCCTCCATCGCGCCGAGCGTGTAGGGGTTGTCGCAGCGGCCGCACACCACGCCTCGAAGCCGATCGCGCACGAGGAGAAACGTGAAGATTTGTCGGTTCATGCCCAGGCCAAACGAGGCGATCCATGTGCCGACGACATCCGCCGGCCGCAACGCCTTGAACGGTCCGGCCTGCCAGTAGGGCCCGGGCGCTCCAAAGCCACCGCCCGCGCCGCCGGCACCGCCGGCACGACGCGGCACGGGCAGCGCAGGCGGAGTGCCCGGCGGGAGGTGATATGCCGGAGCCCCACCGGGGTCGGCCCCACGCGGATCTTTGATAAGCGTCAGCGCGTTTCCATTTCGTGAGCTGGCCGATCCCGTGACAATCAGCCGCCCGTTCACGAGGGTGGCATGCTGGTCGTCAACGGATCTGATGCTGCCGTCCGGATTGGCGAACGTGACCGTGAACGCGATGCCGGTCTTCTCGTCCCACGTGTCGTCGATGAAGCCAATAGTGGTCGCGTCGGAGCAGCTTCGGCAATACACGCCGGTGACACGGTTACCGCGGATCACGAACTCGTAGATGTGCGGCTCATCTCCGAGCGGCGTTCGCCATCCGCCCCGCCAGTAGTCGGCGTTGAGGGCGACGGCTGGCTGTGCGAGCACCAGCGTCGTCAGCGACAGCAGGAGCAGTCCCGGCATCGTGTTCGACGCTGATCGGGTCTTCATCGCTGGCACTCCTGAGGGTAAGGCACGTGCGCAAAAACGTTCGCAGCATGCATCGGACATTCGGTCTATCAGCGCTAGTATCGGTCACGCATTCTAAAGGCGTCCAAGCGAATCACAATCTCGTCTCGCACCGCTGCATGTCAGGTCACGGGAGTTCGTGACCGACGCGATGGGCGGCGGGCATCCGGGTCCCTCGAGCTTCTTCATTGACGAGTCTCTGAGAATCGACGTCTGCGACCGATCGCCGCGGGTTCGAATCGGGCACAGGTGTTGCTCTATTGAACGCTTTCACTTCAAGGGGCTCGCAATGAACTGCAGGCGAAGTCAGGCACAACGGTTCAGCACACTCGTCGGGTCGGGCGTTCCATTCAGTCTGCTGGTCATCGCATTCCTGCTCCTTTTGTGCGGCGTGCCTTCGACTCTGGCACAGGACACGCCGCCCAGCACCGTCCTGTTCGAAAACGTGCGAGTGTTCGATGGCAAGTCCGCCCAGTTATCCGGGCCGACCAACGTTCTGGTGCGCGGCAAGACGATCGAGAAGATCTCGAGCGCTCCGATTGCTGTCGATCGAAGCGCCGCGACACGCATCATCAACGGCGGCGGGCGAACGCTCATGCCGGGACTGATCGACGTGCACTGGCACACCATTCTGGTGCGCCCCACGCCCGAGGAGTTGCTCACTGTCGATGTCGGTTATCTCAACCTCGAGGCCGGCGCCGAAGCTCTGGACACGCTGATGCGCGGGTTCACAACCGTACGCGATATGGGTGGACCGTCGTTCGACCTCAAGCACGCGATCGACAAGGGTGTCCTCGCCGGACCGAGGATCTATCCGTCCGGCGCCATGATCTCAGTCACCAGCGGTCACGGCGACTTCCGTCAACCGTTCGAGCTGCCGCGAGTGATCGGTGCTCCGCTGAGTCGCTCGGAGGTGATCGGTGGCGCGATGATCGCCGACAGCCCGGACGAAGTCCGGGTGCGAGCGCGCGAACAGCTGCTACAGGGCGCGACGCAGATCAAGCTGACGGCAGGTGGCGGCGTGGCGTCGCCTCACAGTCCGCTCGACGCGTCGACGTTCACCGAGTCCGAGCTCCGCGCCGCCGTTGAAGCTGCGGAGAACTGGGGCACGTACGTCGCGGTGCACGCCTACACGCCGACGTCGATCACGCGAGCGATCGCCGCCGGTGTGAAGTGCATCGAACACGGACACCTGATGGACGAGTCCACCGCCAAACTCATCGCCGAGACCGGCATCTGGTTGAGTACGCAGCCGTTCCCGGAGGAGATGGCCGCCGCGTTTCCGCCAGGCTCCGAAGAGCGAGAGAAATTCGACGAAGTGTTCGCCGGCACCGACAGAACCTACAAGCTGGCGAAGAAGTACCACATCAAGACGGCGTTCGGCACGGACGTGCTCTTTTCCCAGGCGCTGGCGCAGCGCCAGGGGCAGCTGCTCGCCAGCCTGACGCGCTGGTACACGCCCGCGGAAACGCTCATCATGGCGACCGGAACCAACGCGCAACTGCTCGAGTTGTCCGGGAAACGGAATCCCTACAAAGGCAAGCTCGGTGTGATCCAGGAAGGCGCGTTGGCAGATGTGCTCCTGGTCGACGGCGACCCGCTCGCAAACATCCAGCTGCTCGCCGATCCGAAGAAGAACCTTGTCGTGATCATGAAGGACGGAAAGATCTACAAGAACACCACCGAGCTTCACTAGCACGGATAGTAGATCGCGGGAACGTCACCGCTCATCTCGAGCCTCCTCGCAAACGGCCCTGCCCACGGCCGCGCCATCGTCTTGTACAGGTCAGTCGTCGCCGGGGGTGGCGGTGGATGCACCTCATCCACACAACGGAATGACCTCCGGATCTCAGACCCGCAGGCGTCACAATTCTAGTAAACGTCCCCGATGACCGACTTGCTCAACCGCCCGCAGATCACGCAAACGCGCGGCGCGTTCGTGTTGTTGTGCCGCGTCGAGGTCAGCATTCAGTCTTCCCCCGGGAGAATCTGGAAACTGTTGACCAATGCGAGGGATTTCCCCCGCTGGAATTCGACCGTCACCGCAATCGAAGGCGAGATCGACGACGGTCACCGAATTCGGATTCACGTGCCTGGCACGCAACGCACGTTTGTGCCAACGATCTCAAACGTCATCCCGGATGCTCGCATGACGTGGACCGGCGGCTTCGCCCCTCTTTTCAAGGGCGTGCGAACCTTTGAGCTCACGCCGCAACCGGGCGACTCGACCACGTTCGTCATGCAGGAGCGCTTCTCGGGTCTCATGCTGCCGTTCGTCGGGCGTACGCTGCCTGATTTTGGTCCCGTGTTCGAGCGTTACGCGACCGACCTCAAACGTGAAGCGGAACGAACCCACACCTGAGAGGGTCAACACGTGGACGAACGTGCGCGACAGAGCCTCGACGCGATCAGCGGGCTGGTCGATCGAACGGCGCCCTGGCTGGCCGAGATCGGAAGCTGGGTCTTTGGAGGGCTCGTCGCAGTCAACCTCGTCGTCATCTCGGCACTCCTGACGGTTGGACCGGTTGATCGGGCGGTTCGGACAGCTGTTGCTCTACTTGCGTGCGCGCTGCCCCTGAACGTAGTTGGCCTCGTGGTCCTGCGACTGAGCAAGGATCTGACGGACCTCGGCGTGGACGATCTCGCGCTGAAGGCGTTCAAAGAGAACGGGTTTCCCGACATCGATGCGTACTTCCCTGCCGGCTCCGACCGGGCGGCGCTGCTGAAGCGGCGAGCCGGTGTGGCCCTCCGCTATTCGCTCGCGATAGCGGCGCTCAGCGCTGCCGTCACGCTCGCCGGTCTGGTCGCCTCACTGTGGCACATGGCGTGGTGGATCGGAACAATCCTTCTTGCGATGACAGTACTCAGCGTGGGATTGATGCTCGTTGTGTTCGCGCACGCGCAGCAGCCAACGTGAGCGACGACTCTCATCGGCGATCCCATGCGATGGCGCCGTGACATTGGCACGGCTCGCGCTAGACTGTGCCGGTCAGCACAGGGAGCAAACCATGAGATTGCGACATTGGATCCTCTGGGTTGTTCTGGCATTGCCGTTCGGCTTTCCCGGCGTGGGAATCGCACAGGTTGATGAGGCACCGAGCCTCGCGGGTGTCATCGACATTCACGCGCACGTGGCGCCGGAGACGTCGATGATGAACTTCAAGCGGGCATTCGACGCGATCGAAGCGGCCCAGATCGCGCGCATATACGGCATGCGGGGAATCGTGTTGAAGGAACACTACACGGAGACCGCGTCGTGGGCCTATCTGGTCTCTCAGATCGTCCCAGGCGTCGAAGTCTTCGGCGGCATCGTCCTGAACAAGGCGGTGGGCGGCATCAATCCGGTGGCAGTGGAGGCCATGGCATTGTCGCGCGGCGGCCGGGGTCGTGTCGTGTACATGCCGACGGTCGACGCGGCGGCCCGCGTTCCAAACTCGCCCAATGCCGTCGCGGTCTCGCGCAACGGCCAACTGCTGCCGGAAACGCTGGAGGTGCTCAAGGTCATCGCGAAGTATGACCTCGGCTTGTCTACCGGGCACGTCAGCACCGAGGAGGCGCTGATGATCATACGGGCGGCCAAGGCAGCCGGGGTCAACAAGATCTACGTGCAGCATCCGAACCACGGGGGCATCGTGATGTCGATGGCGCAGATGAAGGAGGCGGTCCGTCTCGGCGCGCTGATCGAGATCGTGCTGAGCGGTGAGGGCCTCACGGGTGGAGGGCCCAAGACCGTCAATGCCGAGAATCCAGTGATGGACTACGGGCCGCAGAAGATCGCGGACATTCGAGCGCTTGGTCCCTCAAACGTCGTGATGAGTACTGACCTCGGCCAGCCCGGCAGAGTGAACTACGCCCAGGCGTTTCAAATGGCGATGACGGTCCTCGCACGATCGGGCTTCAGCCAGGCCGAGATCGACGTGATGACGAAACAAAACCCCGCCCGCTTCCTCGGCCTCAAGTGAATCGAGCGCACTCGAATGCAAACGGGGAAACCGGATTGCCTGAAGGAGGACACATGAGAATTCGTGTTCGTCGTTTGGCAAACGCGATGGGAGTAGCGCTTGCGCTGTCGCTGGCTCCGACGCTCGCTCTGTTGCTCGCTCCGGCGCTGGCCGGCGGCCAGTCGGCATCGCCCGCTCCGGGGATCCCGAGGCTCGCCAATGGCAAACCGGACTTCAGCGGCGTCTGGGCACGGCCACGCGTCACCGATATCACCCGCGACGGACGCGGTTGCGGCTCCGGCGAGCGGGAGTGTACTCAGAAGGGATCCGGAGCACTCCCGTTCACGCCTCTGGGAGCGGACATGGACAAGGCGCCGAAATTCGATTACACGGCCTTCTGCCTCCCCTGGGGATACACGCGAGCGATGCAGACCGAATATCCCGTCGAGATCATTCAGACGCCGAAACGCTTCGTCTACCTCTTCGAGTCGAACAACATATTTCACGTCGTCCCCACCGACGGTCGACAGCTTCCGAAAGAGCTGGATCCCAAGTGGATGGGCACGTCGGTTGGCCGGTATGAAGGCGACACACTCGTGATCGACACCAGGGGTTTCAACGGCCGGATCACGCTCGACGTGGGAGAGGAGCATCCGACCAGCGACGCCATGCACATCGTCGAACGCTTACGCTACAACGACGCCAATCACGTCGCGTATGAGCTCACCATCGATGATCCAAAGGTGTATACCAGTCCCGTTACCAACATCAGAACATGGGTCCGGATGAAGCCGGACGAAGAGCTCATGGAATACTTCTGCATGGAGAACAACAGAGATCTGCTCGACGGTCATCTGGATCACTTGCGAGACGCCACATATCGGAAGTATTTCGGGATTGACTGAGGCACGCGGCGGTCGGCCCGCGTTTCCGAAATCTAGGTGAGCGATCGGTAGTTGCGGACCATCCGCCTCTTCTGGCAGTATCGAGCCTCTTTCATCGCTGACACGGAAAGGTCAGGCTCATGCGTCTCATCGGACTGATGACCACACTGTGCGCACTGCTCCTTTCGCAGCCTGCTCTCGCGCAGGAGTGGACCGAGTACGTGAACAAGGTGGATCGGTTCTCGGTGCCGGCACCGGGTGAGCCCGCGTCTGAAACGATCACGTGGGATTCCGAGTACGGGGCGAAGTTCCCTGGCCGCGCCTACAGGTGGACTCAAGGGCCGAACCGCTATTCCATCACCGTCGTCGACTTCTCCGACGCCGAGAAGATACATGCGGCGATCAATCACACGGCGTATGTCGGTGGTGTGGGTTACTGGGTCATCGACATCGCTGCCTCAATCGCACACGCGGCACGGCAGTATCGCGAGAAGCCCGGCGTCAAAGTGACGTACGACGCGTTTCACTACGTCAATCTGATCACCGGGCACATGCTTCAGCTGACCAACCCGGACGCGTCGCGGTCGTATGTCGCGATCTATCTGCACGAGAATCGCCTCTATGTGCTCGATGCGACCGTCGCAAAGGGTCAGCCCCCACCGCTGATCTTCCAGCAGTCGTTTGCGATGCTCGGCCCTGACGGCAACACCATTCGCTATCAGAGCCTCTATTACAATCGTTTCCCCGAACGCCAGCTCGGAGGGCGTGGCGGCCGCGGCGCCGCACCGCCCCCAGGCGGTCAGGAACAAAAGTGATGCCGGCGGATCATCGAGGAGACTGAGAGATGCGAAACATGCTGGGTCTCGCGACCATCTGCGCGCTGACGTTGGTGATGCCGATGGCGGCGCACCATTCCCATGGCAACTACACCGACGGGACGATGGACATTGAAGGCGTTGTCAAAGAAGTCCATCTCGTAGTGCCGCATTCATACATCTACATCGACGTCAAGAAAGGTGCGACCGCGGAGACCTGGGTGCTCGAGGCCACGAGCCGCAGCGGTCTGGAAAGGATCGGTGTCACGCGCGACTATCTCAAGCCTGGAGATGCGATCAAAGCGCGCTGCCACCAACTGCGTGACGGCTCGAACGGTTGCCTCCTTGGATTCCTGAAGGGCCC
>DATFRP010000286.1:0-42839 GCA_035263125.1 Vicinamibacterales bacterium | reverse complement strand
TGCAATGGTGCGCCGCGGCTGCAGGGCCGCGAATGTCATCGCGAAGCTTCCGGCAGCCGAATGTCCCCACAGCACGAGTGGGGCATCCCCGACTTCTTGATGACCAGACTCCTCGGCGAGACGTTGCAACAAGAGGATGAGCGCTTCGGCTCCGCCGATTGCAGCGTTACGCTCAACCCGATCGGCCACAGGTAGGTCCGCCAATGTCGGACCAATATTGCTGACCCTCGCCAGGAGCAAGCCTGACTGCAAAGTCTCAACGAGTTGTCGAAATTGCGGATCCTGATAGACCGATCCACCGATACCCCAGTTGATTGCGACAATCACCGCACGCACGCGGCTGACTTTCTCCGGCACGAAGAGTGTTCCTTCGATCTTCACATCCTTCTTCTTGAGGTTGACGGCGGCGGCGATCTCCACGCCGCGGACTTGCCCCGATTCATTCTGAGCCGCGAGGGGCATCGTTTTGACGGAGAACGCTAACGCCACGATCAGGCCCATGCAAGAGACCTTGCCCATCTTGCCCTCCACGATGATGGCCTGAGACCCGCTTAACGTTGCCGCTTCAGCCGCGGCGGCCCAGGATGGCACCAGCCGCCGCTGGCTGCAAGCGGAGGTTAGGCCGACGGTCCGTCCATCATGGCGACGGCTTCCTCAAGGTGTCGAGGAACCATCTTCGGCATTTTCAGTCGCATCGCTGAATGCTGTGCGTCCATGTCACGCAGCTGGTCAAGTGCCCGACGAAGATGTCTGGCGGCCACTGAGGTCTGCTCCAGCGCGCGCGCAAGGTAGCCAATCGCCGTGTTCCACGCAGGTGAATCGGGAAGCCCAGGCGACCGAGTCGTATCGTCTGATGATGGCAGCGCCTCCTGCAGCACGGCGAGCACTGTCGCGGTGTCTCTGAATGCTTCAAACCATTTCGTGCCAGTGCCGAGTAGTTCAAACGCCGCGGCTTGGACGGTGTCTTCCACATTCAAGCCTGTTTCGTTGATCACCCAGACGTCCGCAGCTTTGGGGAGGATCGGGTGAAGCGGCTTCAAACGCCGACGAATGTGACAGCGATACTCCTCTGGAGCGGGCTGACCGGCGCGGACCGGTAACGGGTAATCCGACGGAACGTCCGTCAGGTAAACGCCAAGATTGACCGCAAATGAGAACGGTGTGCAGCCCAAGACGTCCGCGTTGTATCGGTTGAACGACTGGAAATTAACGACGTCGATCAATCCTTCCCGGTGACGCCAAGCAGACCGCGCAGTCGATACCCGAAAGCCTTGGTCCCTCAAGAGCGGCCGAACGATGGCTTGGAGTATGCGGTTAACTGCTGTCGCGTCCATGACCAGTTCGGCTGAACGTCATGCCGCTCACCTGCGGCACGTGCGCGTCAGGATTGCACCGCGCGCGAGGGACGCGCGCGAGCGGGGCCCGGTGCCGTCAGGCGCAGCGGCGGGTTAGGCAGCTGGGGCAAAGCGCGCGACCACATTTCTAAACGCGTCCCCCCCTGTGTCCATAGCCCAACGCTCGGCATGTGCCACCTCGGGCTCCCTCCGAGTCAGCGCGTCGGCAGACCAGTACTGCCGAACTGTGCCAACTGGTAGCCCATCGCACTCCGAATCGATCAGCAAGAACGTTTCAAAATCCGCGTCGTCGTGCGGCACATTCACCAAGGAACGCAACGCGTTCAGATCGATGGCGCCTAGCACCGGACTCTGCTGACCTGCGAGAACCGCCGCTGCGATCTTCGCCGCGCGAATGCGAGCATTCTGGATTTCGAGGCGCTCCATCACCTTGTCGTTCTGATAGCCTGCCAAACGTCCTGCCGCTCACCTGCGGCACGCGCGCGTCCACGATAGCACCGCGCGCGAGGGGCGCGCGAGCGCGGCCCGGTGCCGTCAGGTGCTGCGGGTTGTTAGCCAGCAGCCGTCCGCAACCGTCTGGATAGCGCACGAACGAATAGAAACAACCATCCCGCCGGCACGCTCGCAAGGGCAATGCTGATCAGCGCCCTCGGTATCACAGACCAGAGGTAAGCGAATTGGTAGCGCTGCAATTCCCACATACACAGCTGGCCGGCGACAACTGCTATCAGCCCGGCAACCCCTAGCCTGACACCTCGCCACGAACAAATCGCAGCGATCACAGTCCAGAGAACAGCATTCGCTCCGAGTAAGAGCTGAACCTGTGCATGCCAAACCATCCTGGCTGTCCCGACCTGGGATTCAGATAAAGCGACCATCGCGCCCAGCGCAAGTAGCGAGCCCGACGCACCAACGGCAACCATACACAGCGTGGCAAGCATTCGGCGCATAACCAGCATTCGCTATCTACAGGGTCTGGCTAACGTGAGGCATCAGCCGCGGCGCCCGCGTGCTCACGGCGCCGTCGGCTGCATGCCGTGTTAGCCTTCAATCGATTCGATTCGTGCGCTCTTCGACCAGCCGTGCCATCTGCTGCGACTCATGATCGCCCCGCTCGACAAGCCCCTCGACAACCCCGAGCCGATCAGGCAGCGAACGATTCTGACTGGCCTTCCACTTCCCGACCAGCCTCGCGATCGGAATCTCGATACCGACAATCGCCTGCAGCATGCTGTCGATGTAACTCGATGGCGCATCCGACACACTCCACGACCCTCCTCGCTCGGTCTCATGGACGCCGGTCAACTCCACTACGTGCTCGCGCAGCCACTCCCTGTCTTCGATGAAGCGGGGCAGGCCATGCGCATGAACCACTGCGTAGTTCCATGTCGGCACCACCTTGCCATGCTCACGCTTGGCGGGATACCAGCTCGGCGTGATGTATGCCTGCGGCCCCTGAAACACCACGACAGATTCGATC
Organism: Vicinamibacterales bacterium; assembly: GCA_035263125.1. GTDB lineage: Bacteria > Acidobacteriota > Vicinamibacteria > Vicinamibacterales > UBA2999 > Gp6-AA40. The sequence continues at coordinate 40,004 of DATFRP010000286.1, read as the reverse complement.
TGCTTCGAGAGGCGTTTCCACACAGGGTTCGCTCGCGCCACGTGGCCTACTAGCTTGCCAAACGGCCCAAGGGTGGCATCAAGGATAAACGGAATGTGGTTCACTACCAGCTGTCCCTCGACCTCCGTCACCCATGTGCCCAAGGGGTGCGCCCGGACGAGAGCGTGCAGCACCGCCACGTCGTGTTCTTCGAAGTGTTGAGGAATGTACATCTTGCCTCGATATTGAAGGCTAACCAGTAGTCGGCTCAACTATGTAACCGTATACTCAAACGACGGCTGCAGTGTAACGCCGAGACTGGGTCCTTCAATCGGCCTGCAACTGCCAGTGTGACACCCACTTGGGAACTAGATCGGAGGCCGGCGGCGGTCGAAATAGGCCGATCTCGATATCCCGTTGAAGACTGCACGCGTCGCAATCGAGCAAGCTTTGGAGGCTGACGTTCCACGACCCCGATGGGCGCCAGCATCGTGCCAACAATGGCGACCGGCGGTTCGGCGGCGGATTCGTAGCTGTTGCTGAAAAGGTTGCAGGAATTGCCGAAACCGACTGCTGCGCGGTACGCAGAAACTGTGGAGAGCCGTTCCGTGATTGCCGACTCTGATTCATGATTCGTTGCTGATCTCAGATTGTCGATTGACGATTCATCGATCGAATCGGCGATCAGAACAAGAACAAAATCACCAATCGACAATCAATAATCAACAACGAATCACCAATCACCAATCAAAGATCATCAATTCTGATTAACCCTGGCCGTCGACGCCCCCGTTCCGCCTACGAGCCGCATGAACTCCTCATGCGTGCCCACGCGTCCGTGCGCGGGGGCGTGCTGAACGACGTCGAGCTTCAGCTTCCGGATGTTCTGCTGAAGCGTGCGCATGCCGGCCGTCGGTGGTGACGGCGCGGCTCCTTGTGCGGGCGGTGAGTAGAGATCGGCATTGAAGAGGATCTTCTCCTTCGGCAGGTAGGCAATCAGCATGTCCACGCTGTGGTTGCCCTGCGCGTACGAGCGGTCGCCCAGCTCGTAGGCCATGTCCTCGACCTTGATGATTTCGAGGATGCGCTCGCCGTCGGTGACCACGTACTTCGCGGTACTGCGCGGCTCGCCTGCGACCGTTTCGATCGGCGGTGGCCGCCTGCTGATCCAGTACATCGGGTTGTACAACGCCATCCGGTCCGGCTGCAGCGTGCGCGGCGTCGGACGGAACAGGATGTCGAGGTAATACTGCTTGTTCGATTCGTGCGTCACGATCGTGGTGCCCTGCGACAGGTAGGTGCGCAGCCCGCCCGCGTGATCGAAATGGTGGTGCGTGTTGATGACGTACTGCACGGGCTTTCCGGGAGCCAGGCGCGCGGCCTCCGCGATCACCGCAAGCGAGCGCTCTTCGTTGTTCGGCGCGTCGACGACGGCGACGTAGTCCTTGAACTCGACGAGCAGGCTGTTGTGAGTGCCGCCACCAAGCAGCCAGACACCGTCCGCCAGTTTCTGGCTCTCGACTCTCGCCGGCGGCGTGACCGCCGTGCGCACGACGTCAGGCACGGGGATCGTGGCGACGGGAACGTTCGGCTTCACGCTCGTGACGCGGTACTCGTAGTAGTTGTGCGCCACGTTCAACCTGGGATCGCCCTGGTGGGTGTGCAGCAGCATCGGGAACTTCACGCCGCCGAAGTCCTTGTACTCGGTGTAGCGCATCTCGTAATCCATGTCGCCGTAGACAGGATTGGGGAACCACGTGCCGACGAGCTCGACGAGATTGCGATCGTCGATCGTGCCGACGATCTTGTACTTGCCCAGGAAGGTGAACGTCACCATCGTCACCGTCCGGCCGAATTGCGAGAGGCCGAAATCGGATGCGCCGATGTACTGAATCCGGATCGCCTTCGCATCCTTGGCTGCGAGCGCCGTCTTGAGAAACCCATGCGGCGTGATCGCGAGCTCCAGCTGCCGGAGCTCGTTGACGGGTACGCCATCGAGGTACGGACGAGTGATCGGCACGGGCATTGTGTCGCGCATGTCCCAGGCGTACGCTCCGCTCACGATGGCGGTGATGCGCTGCTCGGCCATCGGCACGCGGCCGAAGGTCGGAAAGTTGCCCTGCCTCCGCGTGTAGTCTTCGCGAGACCACTTGGCGTCGAAGTCGATCGCCCGCGTGTAGTTGGCGACTTCGAACTGTGGCCAGTTGCCATCGACCGAGTACTGTTGGCCAATCAGCGACGAGGAACCCGCGGCCGCGATCTCGATGGTCTTCAGGTTCTCGCCGCCCATCGCCTTCAGAGAGGCGAGCAGGGCTGCACGCGCGTCAACGTCCTGAGCCGACGCGGGCGCGACCAGGAGCCCCAACAGAACGACGAGAATCGACGTCTTCCACGCCATACACGCCTCTCACTTCCACGCCACGCGAAGCGGCTTGCCGATGAGCATCGCCGGGTTCGCACCCTTGCGCGGGCTGTACTTCTGCGCGCCACCGTTGTCGACTTCGGCGACGTAGACATTTCCTTCCTGGTCGACGCTGAATCCGTGCACGCCCCACATGCCGCCGGGAAAATCACCCCAGGTGCCCCATGAGTACATGAAGTTCCCATCGAGGTCGTACTTGAGCATCTTGTTCGTTCCGCGGTCGGCGGCCCACAGGTAGCCATCGCTGAAGATGTGGAACAAGTGAATGTCCGCGGGCGGCGCACCGAACGACCATTCACGGAGGAACTTGCCGTTCTCGTCGAACACCTGTGCGCGCCGGTTGCCGCGATCGTTCACGAACACCTGCCGCGTCTTCGGATCGACGGCGATGCCGTGTACGTTATTGAAGTAGCCGGGCCTCGTCTCCTTGCCGGCCTCTCCGCGCTGCCCCCACGCGGTCAGATATTTGCCGTTCTTGTCGAACTTCACGACGCGCGTGCCGTTGTATCCGTCGGCAACGACGAAGCTGCCGTCGGGGAACCAGTCCATGAACGTCGGCCGGTTGAAGTGCTTGTCGTCGGCGCCGGGCTCACCGTACGTGCCGACCGTCAGCACTTCCTTCTTGCCGTCGTTTGTGAATTTGTGGATGACGTGCTTGTGGTCGTCGACGATCCAGACGTGCTTCTCCGGATCGTAGGGACTGATCGCCACGAAATGCGGGCGCTGCAGCATCGCGTCGTACTGGTTCCACGAGTCGATCAGGTTGCCCTGACCGTCGAAGATCATGATGCAGTGTTCCCAGCGCGCGTCGACGCCGAACTTGTTGCCGGCCTTCTCCCACGCCTGCATGCCGCCCTCGGCCGGTTGCCCGGTGCCGCCATTTCCTGGAGGGCTCGCCGTCGTCGCGTCACGCCACGGCAGACGCCCGATCGGAAACACCAGTCCGGGTCCGAGATCTGTCAGCCGCATCGCCTTCGGCCGTCCAAGGTTCGGCAGTTCCCCTCGCTGAAGCACGAAGATCCGGTTGGGGCTCTCGGCAAACACGCTTTGGCCCGCGCCGAACGTCCACCCTTCGTGGCCCTTGATCGTCGTCAGATCCTTCGGCCAGTCCGCAACAACGTCGTAGGCACCGAAGATGTCCTGACCGCCCTTCTGGCTCGGCACCGCAGCAAAACGCTGGTCGGAGGTTCGACTCGGCGTTTGTGCGGCGATCGAACGGTTTGCAGTCAGGTAACCTGTCCCGAGAACCGCGGCGAGAACTGCAACCAACAACATCACGCGTCCCGGCATGTCGTCCTCCTCAGCGGATTTGGTGATTTCGGCGGGTCCAGATGCTAACACGCTCGAAGATGGGAGTTGACGTCGAAGGACAGGAGAGTTAATAACGGCTCTGCGCACGACCCACAAACGGAGGCACGCCGTGAAGAACCTCATGCTCGGCCGTGTTCTTGTGATCGCCAGCCTGCTCATGATGGGAGGAGCACCGCTTGATGCCCATCACGGAGCGGCGAGCTTCGACACGACCAAGGAACTCACCCTGCAGGGAACCGTGACCGAGTGGATCTGGGCGAATCCACACTGCTTCCTGAAATTCGACGCGAAGGACGACACGGGTACGGTCCGCAACTGGGTGGTCGAAACCGGAAACCCGACCGACATCTCTCGCAGCGGCTATGCGCGGCTGTCCTTCAAGCCCGGAGACAAGGTGACAGTCACGCTGCAACCGGTGAAAAGCGGCGCGCCCGTGGGACGCATCAGAAGCGTGCTGCTACCCAACGGCGAGAAACTGGGACAGCAGGCGCCGGCGCCGCGAGCCGGAGCGCCTCCTCAGAATTAGTGCGGAGGACTCGCACATGTTGAAGCGACTGATCGTGATCATCGTCGCGCTGGTGATGTGGTTCTCGTCGCCGGATGTACGCGCGCAAGTCTGGAACAGCCACGGCATGATCGGAGCCCAACAACCGCCGCAGACCGGCCCCGCTCCGCCCCGCGACATGACCGGAACCTGGGACGCAGGAGGAGCCGGGATCGCCCCGCGAGGATCCCCGACGGCTCCGTTGACACCGTGGGGGGAAAAGAAGATCAGCACCTATAAACCCGGGGATGGACCACGGGCACCATCGGTGATCGGAGAGATCAACGATCCGCTGTCCACGATGTGCGATCCCGCCGGGTTTCCACGCAACTTGCTGTTCGAGCTGCGGCCGTTTCAAGTCGTTCAGACCTCGAACCAGGTGCTGATGCTGTACATGTTCGAGAAGCGGTTCCGGACCATCTGGACCGACGGGCGCGCGCTTCCCAAGGATCCGGACCCGCGCTGGTACGGCTATTCCGTCGGCCGCTGGGAGGACGACTCCACGTTCGTGGTCGACACGATTGGACTGGACGAGAAGACGTGGCTCGACAACGCCGGCAACCCGCATAGCAACGACATGCGCGTCGAGGAGCGATACCACCGCGTGAACATGGGAGCGATGGAGCTGACCGTCACGATCAACGACCCGACGGCGTACACCAAGCCGTGGGTCGGTCGGAACAAGTTGGCGTTGAGACTCATCCCGTCCAACGTCGATCTCATGGAGATGATCTGCTCGGGGACCGAGGCGCAGGAATACAAGAAGAACATGGGTAAGTAGAGCGAACACATGCCGGCCACTTCCACCGCCGTCATCGACAGGTTCACGCCGCACCTGCTGAGCCTCGCGCGGATGGTGTTTGGATTTCTCATCCTGCGACACGGCATGGAGCAGCTGCTCGGATACCCGGAAGCGAGCGGCGCCGCGCGGATGTCCTACGAAGGGGTCCTCGAGCTCGTGGCTGTGCCCGCGGGGTTGTTGATGATCGCGGGGCTGTTCACTCGGCGAGTCGGCATCGTGCTCGCGGTGATGTATCTGGTCCTCTTCTTCGTCGGCCCGCTGCAGCGTGGTCCGTTCACGCATCGCAACGGCGGCGATCCTGTGCTGCTGAACGCATTCTTCTTCTTGTATCTCGCCGCGTCCGGCGGAGGCGCCTGGAGCGTAGACCGGTTGCTCGGTCGAGAGTCGACGGACGACCGTTGGGCGCACACCACGCTCGGCGTCCTCCGTATCGTCGCCGGTTGCTTGTTCGTGATGCACGGCCTCGAGAAGTTCTTTGGCGTCGGCGGCGGACGCATCGACCGCGACATCATGACCATGCGCGGCCTTGCCGGATGGCTCGAATTGGTGGGTGGGCCGCTCATCATCACCGGGCTCTTCACGCGACCGGTCGCGTTCATCCTGTCGGGCGAAATGGCGGTGGCCTACTTCAGGTCGTGGGCGCCGAGAGGGTTCTGGCAAAGCTTTACGCTGCCGGGCATGGAAGCGTCGATCCTGTTTTGTTTTCTCTTCCTGTTCCTCTGCGCTGCGGGGCCAGGCGCGTGGAGCCTTGGGAACCTGTTGCGTCGTCGAGCCCGACACGACGCGCGCGTGAGACTTGCACACGAGGGAGGACCGACATGACACGACAGACGGGACTCGCCACCATTACGGTCCTTGTGTTACTGACGACGGCAACCACCGCACAGTGGGTGAAGTATCCGACCGCTGGCATTCCGCGGCTGCCGGACGGCAAGCCCAATCTCACGGCGCCGGCGCCGAAGATGACGGATGGGCGACCGGATTTCTCCGGCATCTGGGATGTGGGAAACATGACCTACTTCCACGACCTGGGCAAGGGTCTGAAGCCAGGCGAGATTGAGCTGACGCCGTGGGCAGCGAGCGTGCAGAAAATCCGCAGGGACCGCAATCACGTCGATGATCCATACGGCTATTGCCTGCCGCTGGGTGTACCGCGCGTCTACACTCGCAGCCCGTTCAAGGTTCTCCACACGCCTGGGGAAACCATCGTCCTTCACGAATCGTTCGTCGGGAACACGTTCCGCCAGATCTTCACCGATGGTCGGCCGCTGCCCAAGCTGAGTGAGACCGAACCAGCCTGGCTGGGATACTCCGTCGGCAAGTGGGAGGGCGACACCTTCGTCGTCGAGAGCCTTGGCTACCGCGATGGCGGTTGGCTCAGCGCCAACATGGCGTACCCGAACAGCGACGCCCTGCGTGTGACCGAACGCTGGAAGCGACCCGACTTTGGCCACATGGGCATAACCGTCACCATCGACGATCCCAAGGCGTACGTGAAGCCGTGGACGAATACCATCCCGCTGCTTCTGCAGGCGGACACCGAGATCCTCGACTCGTACTGCGACAACCAGATGCAGATTCTCAAGAGCTGGAGTTATCCGAAACCGTCGCCCGAGCAGCCGAGCCCGCGATAACGCGGGCCCGGCGATTCAGAAGGAGATCACATCATGCGCGGTCTTGTGCTTTTCGCTGCCGGGATTCTGGTTGGAGCGGCGGTCCAGACCACAATCGCCCAGAACGAGCGACCGGGCGTGGTTGGCTTGAACCACGTGGGCGTCGCCGTGCCCGACATTCCTGCGGCAGCGGCGTACTACACAGAGAAGCTGGGATTCAAGGAAGCGTTCCGCAACAGCAACCCTCAGGGACAGCCAACGGCGATCTATATGCAGATCAGTCGCGACACGTTCCTGGAGTTGCAGCAGGCCAACGCGCAGCGTCCGGCCGGGGTCACCCATTTCGGGCTGGTCGTGGAGAACATGAAGACCGCAGTCGCTGCGTTTCGAGCACGCGGGGCAACCGCGGGCGATCCGGGGCCGCCAAGTGGGTTCTCGAAAGCGATCCTGTCAAACGTGACCGACCTGAATGGCGTGCGCATCGAGTTGGCAGAGCTGACACCGGATTCGCTCCAGCGGAAAGCCGCAGAGAGTTGGAAATAGGACGCGTGCGGTTCAGGGTTCGCAGCGGCATCGCCACGACAGCGGCGCTCTGGCTGCTGAGCGCGAGCCTCGTTGGCGGTCAGGCGTCGCAAGGCGCGAGGCCGCCGATGGCCGAGGAAGTCTTCAAGAACATCCAGGTGCTCAGAGGCATTCCGGTCGATCAGTTCATGGGGACCATGGGGTTCTTCTCCGCGGCGCTTGGCATGAACTGCACTGATTGCCATGTCGATGAAAGCGGCGGGAACTGGGCGAAGTACTCCGACGACAACGATCTCAAGCGCACGGCGCGTCGCATGGTGCAGATGGTTGCCGGGATCAACAAGGGCAACTTTGCCGGCCGTCAGGTTGTGACCTGCAACACCTGTCATCGCGGCGGCCGGCGGCCCAATGTGATGCCGAGCCTGACGTTGTTGTATGGAAGTCCGCCGCCTGACGAGCCCGGCGAACCGATCGAACAGGCAGCAGGGCAGCCTGCCGCGGAGCAGGTTCTGGATCGATACCTCCAGGCGGTCGGCGGACCGGATCGCCTCGCGAAGCTCACGACTCTCGTTGCCAAGGGCACGTACAAAGGGTTCGACGATGCGGACAAGAGTCCGCTCGAGGTCTTTGCGAGCGCGCCTGGGCAACGCACGACGATCGTCCACACGCTCAACGGCGACAGCACGACGGTCGTGGGAAGCGGCGGCGGATGGATCGCCGCGCCCGAGGCTGAGAAGCCCGTGCCGCTGCTCGCGATCACGGGACAGGAACTCGACGGCGTTCGCCTCGAGGCATCGCTCCTCTTTCCCGGGCGGATCAAAGAGGCGTTGAGCAAGTGGCGGGTCGGTCCGGCCGCCCTCGTCGACGATCGCGAGACGCTCGTCGTTCAAGGCACGACCGCCGGCGGTGGGACAGTGACGTTGTGCTTCGATGCGAAGACAGCGTTGCTCGTGCGTCTCGTCCGCTTCAGCGAGTCGCCGGTCGGCCGTCTGGTGACGCGTGTCGACTACGACGACTATCGCGACGTCGCCGGCGTCAAGATTCCGTTCAAATGGACGGTGAGCTGGCTGAGCGGCCGATCGCTCTTCGAGTTGAGCAACGTGCAGCCGAACGTCGCAATCGACGCCGCGAGATTTGCGAGGCCAACGGCCGCGCGACGGTAGGGCAGGCGGTGTTAGGCACCCACTCGAATCAGTTGCCCAGGAGACACGCCAACCAAGACGTCCAACAAATCCGGGACCAGTGGCTGCAGATCCGAGTGGCGATTTCCCTTCGCGACAAGTACAACCACTGCGATGTCGAGCCTGTTGATTTCCTGCTGAAACGACAGATTACGATCAACCGTCAGAAACGCATCGAACTCGACTTCGGCCAAGGCCAGTAGTTCGCCGTTCTTCTTGCTGGCCCAGCCCATCTCGGGCACGGTTCGGGCCTGATGTCCGACCAAGTCGCGTTTCAGACGCTTGGGCAGACACTCATCGAGCAGGATTCGCACGAGCGAGCAACGCCTGCTTGGCTTGTTCCAAGGCTGCGACCGCTTGTTCTCGCGTTACGGTCGGAAAGTCTTCGAGGAAATCCCCTAGTGGATCACCGGCTTCGAGGTAGTCGAGAAGCGTTTGAAACGGCACGCGCGTTCCGACAAACACGGGCGTGCCGCCCATGATCTCAGGATCGCTGTGAACCACTGGCACGTCGTTCTCCATCGGCAACTCCGGCTTCAGGATACCTCGCTTCGTGGTGTGCCTAACGTCCGCGCTTCAGCCGCGGCGCGTGATGTTCACCGGAGGCATATCGCTCGCGCCGTCGGCTGCAAGCGCTGGTTAGCCAGCCCATTCAACACGACAGCCAAGGTGCGCCGGAGCAAGATTCTCGAGGCATTCACGAAGGAGCTTGGCCTCGCGCGGCAGGCGTGTCGCGAGCACGGAGCCCCCGACAATACGCAGAACGCGCGGCAACGGCGCGCTATCCCATTCGCCGAAACAGTCGTTAAAGGCATCCCAGTTCATACCGTAATAGCCAGGAAAGCCAAGCTTCTCAGACAGGAGAACGTGAAGCGTCGTTGAATCGACGACGTCGGATACGTCGATAACCAGCAGCGCGTGTGTCCCTGACTTCCCGTACTCCGTCACGACCTGCCAGATCTTGATGCCCAGGGGCAGGTAGGCGTCGCGCGGGCCTGCAACCGAGTCGCCGAACCGGCGCGAGAATTCAGTGTGAAGAACGTCGATGACTTCGTCGGCGGTGCGCGCACGAGCCACGAGGGGCACGACAGTACCAATCTCGACTGAATACTCGTCGCCCGGCGCACCAATCTTCAGCAGGCCGATCGGATCTTGATCGTCAATGGCCTTCGCAACAGCTACGAACAGCTGACGGTACGGAGATAGGGGTTCGTGCTGATCGAGGTGTAAGGCGATGGGCCGGTCTGGAGCCATCTGTCGTCGTCTGGCTAACTAGTAGTAGGCCGACCGGTATATCTCACCCGAACCCGCACGGCTCGCAGCATAATCCCAAATCCACCTCGCTTGGCAACATCCGGTCAATTCAACGCTCACGAGCACTTTGGTCCGTTCGCGTGTTCGCACGGTCAGCCGGACCAATTCGATCGTTCAGAGAGGGAGAACGGCCCGCCAACCACCAACACCCGAATTCCGATTTCCAAGGGCTCGCCGTTTGGGAGTTGGGAGTTGGACGTTGGGCTTGACGCGTTTTTTCAGCTTGCTGATTAAGGAACGATCACGAGCTGTGACGCTTCGGCCGTGAAGGGCTCGAACGTGGCTTTTCGTCCGAACCTGTCCGTTGCCGTCACGGTGTAGCTGATTCTGCCGATCGGCGCATCATCAGGTACGGTCCACGAACCGGTCCACAAATTGAACGGCGAACGCAGATACCCCCTGGGAGGTGGTGCCGTCGGACCCGCTGCGCCGCGCCACCGCATCGACGCGTCGACGGTCTTGCCCGCATAGGTCACGTGCGCGACGAGCACCGCGGAGTTCTCCACGTCGCCAGTGCCGCCGTCGATCGCGGTCATCCGGAATCCAACGCGTTGGCCCCTCTTGTAGCGATTCGTCAGAATGCAGTTGTCGGGGTCGGTGGGACTATTGAACAGTGCGACGTCACCCCAGATGACGAGCCGGCCCGAAGGGTGCCCCGCTTGCGCCGGCGGCGGCGCCGCTGGCGACGGCGCTGCCGGCTGGCCTCTTCCCTGAGCGGCGGGCTGAGGTTGAGCCTGTCCGCCGAGCGTCGCCGCTGCGACAACGATCACGAGCGCACATACTGAGCAGGCGAGTATGTATCGGGTCTTCATGTGTGTCGCGACCACGCGTCAGTTGGAAGTGAAGACGTACGCGGCGCCCGACTCCATGGATCCGTTGTCGGCCTGGTTGCCACCGACACCGTGCGACGAGCCGTCCTCGCTGTGCGCGCTCACCACCATCGTCTTGCCATCTCGGCTCAGAGCAACCGATCCGCCGAACTCGTCGTATGCCTCTGCGTTCGAGGCCTTCACGTAGTGCTGCTGACTCCACGTTGTGCCATTGCGCCGGAAGAAGTACACGGCGCCGGACTCAGGTGCCGCATCGTCGTCCTGCTTGCCATCGACACCGCGACCCGAGCTGTCCTCGAGCGAGGCTCCGAGCGCCGCGGTGTTTCCATCGCCGCTCAGCGCCGAGCGCGAGCCGAACCAATCGTTCGCCCCGCTGTTCGACGCCTTGAGGAAGGCCTGCTCGGACCATGTGCTTCCAGTGCGGACGAAGATGTATGCGGCCCCTGAGGAGCGATCGGCGGCGCGATCGTTGTCGCATCCCTGAGGGTTGACGCCAGTGGCAAGGCAGTCCTCGTCGAGCGATGCGGTCAACAGCGTGTTGCCGTCGTCGCTCAGCGCGACCATCACGCCGAGCGAATCGCCGGCCTCGGCGTTGGACGCGTGAATGTACGCTTCCTGCGCCCACGTCGTTCCGGTGCGCGTAAACACGTAGACGGCGCCCGCGCCCCGGCGCATGTTGTCCGGCGGGCCGTTGATCCCGCGAAAGGATCCACCCTCGTCGTAACTGCCGACCGCGAGCGTGTTGCCATCGGCATTCAGGGCGACGCTGTAGCCGAACATGTCTGCAGGATCGGGGTTCGAGGCCTTGATATATGCCTGCTGCGCCCATGTGTTCCCGGTGCGGAAGAACACGTAGACCGCGCCGGCCGACGTTGCGGAGTTGTCGGCCTGATTGCCGTTGATACCGGGCGACGCGCTGTCTTCCGAGATGGCTCCTACCGCCAGCGTGCGTCCATCGTCGCTGAGCGCGAGCGACACGCCGAACTGATCGCCGTCACCGAATTTGTCCTCAGTGCCTGCTTCACCGGTGTTCGAAGCTTTGACGTACGCCTGTTGTGTCCACGTCGTTCCCGTACGAGTGAACACGTACACCGCGCCGGCCTGTGGAATCGACTCGTCACTCTGATCGCCGTTGATGCCGGTGGCTTTGCTGGATTCCCAGTACGCCGACACCGCCATCGTATTGCCGTCGGCGCTGAGCACGACCGCGTGGCCGAACTCTGCGTTCATCTGGGGATTGGACGCCTTGACGTAGGCCTGTTGCGCCCACGTCGAGCCGCTTCGTACGAAGACGTACACCGCACCGGATCCGTAGACCTCGCCGTTCGGTTTGCCGTTCACGCTCTTGGCGCTACCGTCGTGCGGCGCGCCAATGACGAGCGTGTTGCCGTCGCCGCTGATGGCAGCGCCGTAGCCGGCGTGGCCATCCAGCACGCCACCACACCCGAAGTGGTCCCCGGGCTTCGTGTTCGAGCCTTTGAGGTAAGCGACCTGTTTGAGCTGAGCGCCTGCGATGGTGACCGACGAAGGCGCTTGCGGTGCCGCTGTTTGCAATGACGCACCAGCGACGACAACGAGTACCGTCCCAACCGCCAGCCGAAACGCCACGCGCATCAACGCCTCCTGGGACACGAATGCCGAGCCCTGTTCGTGAGACCCGGCGGGCCAGAGCGTGATCTCGAAGCAAGACCCGCCCCTACGGAATGCCTACTGCTTCGGCGGCGGTTGGCCGTAGTTCTCAGTGCGGAAAATTTCCTTGCCGGTGTCGGCGACGACGATGCGCGCGCGCTCGGTCAAATTCATGTACGGAGCGCCGCTTTTGAGTCGCCGGCCGGTCATCGTGAGCTTCATGCCCTTCTTCACCGTGAGCGGCGTCCACCCAAACTGTTTGGTGAGCTGCTGTGGGCCGCCCAGTTCGGCCTGCCACCTGACGGTCTTTCCGGCCGCGTCGGTCACGTCGAAGATGATGTGGACGTGGGGGTTGACCATCTCGAGCGCCACGACCGTGCCGGTCACGTCGATCACGTCTTGAACATAGCGATCGGCATCGCCGTGATGCGCCAGAGCAGGGCTGGAAAGACCGACAAGACCGACGGCAACGATATACAGTAGGCCTCTCTTCATGGACGTTGGCCTCCTCAAAATCCGGTCGGAACGTCTCAGCGAACTCCCGATAAGATGCCGAGAATCTCTCACCATCGACAGGGTCTGTCAAATCGAAGGAACGGATCGTATAGTCGCACGTCACGGGAAGGACACAGCATGAAACGTGAGATGAAACGGTCGATTCCGGGCGTCGTGGCGTCCGTCGCTGTGTGGCTGTCGAGCGTCGTGTTCGTGAACGGCCAGGCCGGACCCGCAACACCACCCCTGTCGGAACAGGTGTTCAAGAATGTCCAGGTCCTCAAAGGCATTCCCGTGAACGAATTCATGGGAACGATGGGGGTCTTTTCGGCGGCGTTGGGCATGTCGTGCGAAGACTGCCACGCGGCGGGCGACGCCGACTGGTCGGTCTACGCGAAAGACAGCCCGAGAAAGCTGATGGCCCGCGTGATGGTGACGATGATGGCCACCATCAACAAGACGCACTTCGGTGGCCGGCAGGTCGTGACGTGCTACACGTGTCATCGCGGCAGCGCGCGCCCCCGCGCCACCGCGGACCTCGCCGAACTGTACGGCACTCCGCCTGGCGCCGATCAGAACGTCGTGTTCGAGCAGGCGCGCGGCGCGCCGTCCCCCGAAGAGGTGCTCGATAAATACGTTCAGGCGATCGGTGGTGCGCAACGGCTGACCGCTCTTACGAGCTTCGTCGCCAAAGGGACCAGGGTCGGCTATGGGCCTGACAGCGAGCCAAGCGCCGCCGAGATCTTCGCGCGACGAGGGCAGCGCACGACGATTGTTCACACGTCTGGGGGCGACAGCACCACGACCTACGACGGCCGCGCGGGCTGGATTGCGGCGCCGTTCAGACCGGTCGCCGTGCTCGCCTTGAGTGATCAGGACGTCGACGGGTTGAAACTGGAAGCGGACCTGTCCTTCCCCAACGGCATCAAGCAGGCACTCACGAAATGGCGAGTCGGGCCGGCTGCTGTCATCGATGACCACGAGGTGCAGGTCGTGCAGGGGACGACGGCACGAGGGGCGACCGCCACGCTCTATTTCGACATGGAGTCCGGCCTGCTCGTGCGGAGTATCCGGTACACTGATTCGCCGGTCGGTCGCATTCCCACGCAGACCGACTACTCGGATTATCGCGACGTGTCGGGTGTGAAGATGCCCTTCAAGTGGACGAAGACGTGGCTGGACGGACGCGACACGTTCGAGATCACCGCCGTGCAGCCGAACGTCGCGATCGACACCGCGAGATTTGCGAAGCCGTCCGCGCCGGTCGCGAAGTAGGGAGATCAGGATCCAGGTACGCCCAGGTACTGACTCTTGATCTCTTCGTTCTCCCAGAGTGCGGCTGGCTCCGACGCATGCACGATGACGCCCTGACTCATCACGTGCGCGTAGTCGGACATCTGCACGGCAAATGCCGCGCTCTGCTCGACCAGCAACACCGACATCCCTTCCTGTCGCAGCTGCCGGATCAAGCGACCGACGTCAGCCACGAGTGACGGCGCCAGCCCCTCTGTCGGTTCATCCATGATCAGCCAGAGGGGGTTGGCAACGAGCGCGCGCGCGATCGCCAGCATCTGCTGTTCACCACCGCTCAAGTCGCCTCCGCTGTGATGGATGCGTTCTGCGAGCCTGGGGAACAATGCACAGACACGCTCCACGCTCCAAGCGCCGCCCGATGGCCCTTGGCGAACGGCAATCATGAGGTTCTCAGCGACGGTGAGCGACGTAAAAATGTGCCGGCCTTGCGGAACGAGGCTGATTCCCGCCTGGTGGATCCGGTGAGGCGCGAGTCTGGTGATGTCGACGCCGTCGAGGAGCACGCGACCGCTTCGAGCGGGCGTCAGGCCCGTCAGGGAGCGGCACAGCGTTGTCTTGCCGGCTCCGTTCCGGCCGAGAACCGCGGTCACCGTGCCGCGCTCCGCCCGGAGCGTGACTCCCTGCAGCACGTGGCTGTCGCCGTAGTAGGTGTGGATGTCGGTGAGATCGAGCACAGCCTACTGCTCGCCGGGTCCGGAGAGCAGGACCCGGCCTACACTGCCGAGGTAAATATCCTGAACCGTTTTGTTCGCGCCGATCTCGTCGCGCCACCCCTCGGTGAGAACCCTTCCCTGATGGAGCACAGTGACGCGATCCGCGAACGCGAACGCCATCTCCACGTCGTGCTCGATGAGCAGGACGGCAATAGTCGGATCGAGCGTCTCGAGCAGCCTCCGCATCGAGACGCGCTCCGGCGTCGAGAGCCCTGCCATCGGTTCGTCGAGCAGCAGCAGTCGCGGGCGTCCGGCGAGCGATATCGCGACCTCGAGACGCCGTTGATCGCCGTAGGAGAGATGCCGTGCGCGTGTATGCGCCAGGGATGACAGGTCGAATCGGTCCAGCAAGCTCGTCGCGTGGTCCACGAGATCGTGATGCGACGAGAGCGATCGAAACCACGCAAAACGACGACGGTCCAGCGCCGTACATGCGAGCAGCAGGTTCTCCATCACCGTGAGATCGGGAAAGAGCCTGGTGATCTGAAATGTCCTCGAGACACCGCGCGCCGCGCGCTGATGCGGAGCCAGCTTCGTGATCTCCGTTCCAGACAGGCTGATCGTGCCGCTCGTTGCGGGCAGCTCACCGCTGATCACGTTGAAGAGTGTCGTCTTGCCGGCGCCGTTCGGACCGATCACGGCGTGACGCGCGCCGGGTGCAATCGCCAGGCTCACTTCGTCAACGGCCTTCAGGCCGCCGAAGTGGCGAGACACCCGGTCGAGCCGCAGGCAGGGCGCCGCGATCGTCACTCGACGATCGTCAGTTGAGAGGCCTGCACCTCGAACGGTTTGAATTCTCCGGTGCGTCCGTACTTGTCCGTGGCTGTTACCGTGAATCGAATGATCCCGACCGGCGTCTCCGGCGGGACGACCCACTTGGCGACCCAGAATTCGCGCTCAGGCTGTGCCTGCGTCGCGCGATAACGCATCGGGATGTCCACCGTCCTTCCGCCGACGTTGAGGTGCACGACCAGTTGCGCCGACTCCTCACGCTTGCCGGTTGACGGATCGGCGACGAACATGCGGAACCCGACTGGATCGCCGCGCTTGAACCGGTTCCGCAGGATGCAATTCTCCGGATGGCCCGGAGGCTGGAAGAGCGCGATGTCTCCGTAGACGATCAGGCGCCCTTGCCCAGACGCAGGCGGCGCAGGCGGTGACTGCGATGCGGCGCCCGAACCGGCCTCAGCCCCGACATGTACCGCGATGACTATCGCAAGTCCGGCGAGGAGTCGTGTTGATCGCATCGGCGGCCTCAGATCGAAGAACAGTGTCTCTTTGGCGCGCTCCGCGCGCCAGTTGCGGCGCATTGTAGCAGTTCGCTCATCTCGCGTAGAGCGGGTCACGCAGATACTCAGCCGGCGGATATTTCCAGAACTGCGAGACCTTCGGGAACGTGTCGATCACCGTGTTCTGCAGCTCGCCGTTCACGCGCTCGACTCTCCGGATGTACACGTTCTCGATCGGACTGCCGTAGGCATCGAGCTCCACGGGCCCGCGGGGCAGATCAGATGGTCTGGCGCCGCGAATGGCCTCGAGCAGTGCCGCGCGGTCCTCGACGCGTCCGTTGATCGCATTGATGGCCGCGATGAGCCACTTGCCGCCCGTGTACATGCTCTCCGAGTAATAGCTCGGCGCCTTCTTGAAGCGCGCGCGATAGGCCTGCACGAACGCTTCGTTGGCTCGTGTCTTCAGAGCGGCGCTGTAATGCAACGCAGTGACGGCACCGATCGCCTCATCGCCCATGAACGGCAGCACGTGCTCGTCGGTCGTCGTACCTCCGCCAATCAGCTTCACGCGTCCCTTCAAGCCGAACTCCTGGAATTGCTTCATGAACTGCAGGGCGGACCGGCCGAGCAGGAGCGCGTAGACCGCATCGACGTCCCGGGGTATCTGAGCGAGATACGGCGCGAAGTCGTGCACCGAGACGGGAACCCAGATCTTCTGCGTGATACGGCCGCCTTCGGCACGGAATGTCCGTTCGAAGCCGCCGACCGACTCCCATCCGAACGCGTAGTCGAGCGCGATCGTCACGACCGATCGAACGCCAAGCCTGTGATAGGCGTACTCACCGAACGCGTGATTCGGCTGGCTTCCGCTCCAGCCGGTGCGTACGATCCACGTGCCACGTCGTCGCTGCGTCAGATCGTCGGCTGAGACCACCGGGTAGACCATCGGGATCTTCATCGATTCGATGTACGGGGCGAGCGCATATCCGGTCGACGACAAGAGCACGCCGGCCATCACGTGCACTTCATCGCGCTCGACGAGCTTCCGCGCTTTCGTGAGCCCGACCGCCGGGATCGCCTCGTCGTCTTCGACGATCAGCTGAATCTTGCGTCCCCCCGCCCGGTAGCCGATTTCGTCCAGGTACAACAGGAAGCCGTTCAGGATGTCGCGGCCATTCTGCGCACTCCCACCCGAGAGCGGCACCATGAACCCGATCTTGATCGGATTGTCCGGCGTCGTCTGGGCAGTCACCAGCGTGACCGCGATCGTGACGGCAACAGCGACGAGGATCGTGTGAGATCTCTTCACGGTCTCCAGGTCCGGCTAAAGCCGGACACTACGTGCGCAGTCGTAGTGTCCGGCTTTAGCCGGACCTCCGCCCTCCCAGATTCCACAGCCCCTGCGGCGCCCACATGATGGTCGCGATGTAGACGATGCCCAGTACGAGCAACCATCTCGCGGTGTAGGCGCTCATCACATTCTTGAGGAGCACGATCGCCCCAGCTCCGAATACCGGACCCGCGAGCGTGGCCGGGCCCCCGAGTGTGACCATCAGGAACAACTCAGACGAGGCCGTGAGGTCGAGATACGTCGGGCTGACGAAGCCGTTGTAGTACGCCCACATCACTCCGGACACACTGGCAAAGGCTCCGGACACGACGTAACTCAGGTAACAGTGCACCCAGGTGTTGAACCCCAGGCTCTTCATGCGTCGTTCGTTCTCGCGAATGCCGCGAAGCGTCAGCCCGAACGGCGATGCCACGAGCCGCATCATCAGAACGCTGCACGCCGCCAGCACGAGGAGCGCGACATAGTAGAAAGGAATCGGCCCTGTCACCGGCAGCCCTGCATGCGACTCGAGACGCGGGATTCCCGAAATGCCGTTGTCTCCGCCGGTCATCGGGATCCAGCGATAGCTCAGGCCCCAGAGCACCATGCCGAGCGCCAGCGTGATCATCAGAAAATACACGTCGCGCACGTGCGAGACGATCAGCCCGAGCAGCGCGGCGAGGACGATGCCCGTGAGGAGACCGCCTGCCACCGAGACCCAGAAGCTCGCGTGATACGTCGTCGACAAGATGCCCACGCCGTACGCGGCGACGCCAAAAAAACCGGCGTGGCCCAGGGAGGGGAGTCCCGTGTAGCCGAGCAGCAGGTCCAGGCTCATCGCGAGGATCGCGAGAATCACCATTTGCGTCAGGAGCCCGATCCAATACGGAGACACAAACGGAGGACCGACGATCAGGAATATCCCGAGGGTGACGAGGGCAGGAAGCCTCCACGTGCCTCGGCGAGGCTTACGCTCTGCCATACAAGCCGGTTGGCTTCAGGGCCAGGACGAGGATCATCGGCGCAAACAGCGTGAAGTACGAGAGCTCGGGCACGAGCGCCTTGCCGTAGTTGTCGATCATGCCGACGACGATGGCTCCGACGAGCGCACCCTTGAGACTGCCCATGCCGCCGATGATCACGACCACGAACGCCAGCGGCAGCAGATCGAAATCCATCCCCGCATATCCGCCGAGGATCGGCCCGCCCATCACGCCGCCGAACGCAGCCAGTGCGGCGCCGGCGGCAAAGACTCCGCCGGAGAGCCGAGAGACGTTGATGCCCGTTGCCGCAGCCATCTCGGGATCGTCAACCGTCGCGCGCACACGCGCCCCGATGAGCGTTCTGTCGTTCAGCAGCCAGAGTCCCACGCCCACGAGCGCCGCCACCACGATGACGAAGAGGCGGTACCACGGGAAGACGATCCCGCCCGCATCCATCGACCCGCTGAGCACTGCCGGAGTCGCGAGCGTGAACGGGTCGCCGCCCCAGATCATGAGTGCGGCGTCCCGGAAGAACAGCGCGAACCCCATCGTCATCATCATCTGCGCGAGCGGCTGGGACGTGAAGCGTCGCAGGAAGAATCGCTGCATCACCAATCCAACCGTCGCGACGACGACGAGAGCCACCGCCGTTCCAAGAAGCAGACTGTGGGTGCGCGCCGTCACGGTGTACGCGACGTAGATGCCCAGCATGTAGAACGAGCCGTGCGCGATGTTGACGATCCGCATCACGCCGAACGCCAACGTCAGTCCGCTTGCGATCAGGAACAGCAGCGCCGCCGAGAACAGGCCGTTCAAGGACTGGATGATGAAGTAGGTCACGCGAAGGTCTCGCCTTTGACCTATTGCCCGCGTCCTCCTCGGCCGCGACCGTCGGCGGGCGCTCCGCCCGGAGCGCCCTGTCCGCCGCGACCAGCCGGCGTGGGCAAGGGTGGCTGAGGACCCAGCACTTTCGTGAGCGCCTGATACGCACACTGCTCGTCCATGTTTCCGCCGCCGACACCAATCGCGCCGATCAGATTGTTTTCGACCACGATCGGCAGTCCCCCGCCAACGAAGTAATACGCGAGACCAGATTCCTTCCCGAGATCGAGTCGGATCACGCGGCCTTCGACGTCCGAGAAGCGCTGCGCCACAGCGCTCGACGGCGTGCGAGCATAGAGCGCCGTCTTCGCTTTCAGCATGCCAGTCTCGACGCCAATCGGAAGGACGCCGTCCATCACATGGGCATCGACGATGTCACCGTTGGGTGCGAGCACGAAGATGGCGTAGGTGCCCGGGGCTCCGGTCTGATTGCGCGCGAAATCGACACACGCGTCGACGATCTGCCGGGCCACGGTTGCACTGATCTGGTTCTTCATCAGCGTCCGCTGCGCGACCTCCTTGGACACGGTCGCCTTATCGAGCGGAACCGCCGTGGATCCCTGAGCGAGAACCGCGGCCGGCGCGAACATGGCCGCGAGGAAGGCGATGGTTGTAGCTCTCTTCATAAGTTCCTCTCTCTGCGTTCGAACTACACTCCGTGTTCGAGAATGACCTTCATCCGCTGACCACTGTCCGAGCCCAGCATTCCAATCGCGGCCTTCAACTCTTCGAGCGGAACGACGTTGCTGATCAGCGGATCGAGGCGTACCTGGCCTCGTTCGACCAGGCCGATCGCCGCCGGATAATCCTCGCTCTTGGCGACACGCGCGTTGATGAGCGCGAGCTCCTTGAAATACAGGTCGTAGAACGGCAGCGCCCCTTCCTTCGCGGTGATGATTCCGAAGAGCAGTAGCCGGCCGCCCGGGCGCGCCATGTCGATCGCCGCCGACAGCGACGGCACGACGCCAGTTGTCTCGATGATGACGTCGGCGCCGCGACCATGGGTGACTTCTCGCACGCGTGCCACTGCGTCCTCGCCGCCAGGTATCGTGACGTCCGCACCGAGCGTTGCGGCCAATGCGCGCTTGTCGTCGCTGCGTGTCACACCGATGACTGTGGCTCCCCGCGTCTTGGCGAGCTGCACGTGCAGTTGACCGGTGACACCCAGGCCTAATACGACAACGAACTCGCCCGGGAAGATGTCGACCTGGCGCTGCGCATGGAGGCAGGTAGTGAGCACCTGGATGAGGGGGGCCGTGCGTGTGTCGACTGACTCCGGAAGCGGGAAGACGTGGCTCGGTGGAGCGCTCACGTATTCAGCGAATCCGCCATCGGTGTCTCGCCCGACCAGCATGCCGTTCGTGCACAAGTGTGTCTGACCGATTCGGCAGTGGAAACAGGCGCGGCAGTACAGTTGCGGATCCACGACGATGCGATCGCCGCTGCGCAGCGTGCTGGAGCCCGCATCGACGACCACACCCGCCATCTCATGACCCATGATCCTGGGGTAGCGAACAGGAATGGCCCCGTTGAAGATCTTGAAGTCGGTGCCGCAGATTCCACTGTGCATCACCCGCACGAGCACCTCGCCGGACGTTGCCCCAGGCCGCGCCACATCATCGCGGACCAGCGTCCCTGGCGCTGTCAGCACCATGGCCTTCATCGAGGCGCAAGGACCTCCGGGTTCACGGGATTGCGTGGGGCGTTTCCGCTGAGCACGGTCACGACCTCCTGGGCGGCCTTGATCTGGAGCTCGACGAGCGACTCCTCGGAGTAGAAGCTCGTATGCGGTGTGATGATGACGTTGTCGCGCCCGAAGAGTGGGGAGGGCGGCGGCGGCTCCTGCGTCATCACGTCGAGCGCGGCCCCTGCGAGCCTTCCGGTGTCGAGCGCCTCGGCCAGCGCGGCTTCATCGATGATCGGCCCGCGCGCGGTGTTCACCAGGTACGAACCTGGCTTCATCTGGCCGAGCGTGTCCCGGTTGAAGAGGCCCCGAGTTTCCGGCAGCAGCGGTACGTGCACGGACACGTAGTCGGATGTTTGCAGCAGTTCCTGGAACTCGACGCGCTGCACGTCCGCACGCGTGAACGTGTCCAGCGGGACGAACGGGTCGAAGGCGACGACCTTCATGCCGAACGATTTCGCCTTGGGTGCGACCAGTTGCGGAATCCTGCCGAATCCGACCAGCCCGATCACGCTGCCGCGAAGGCGATGAATGGGCACCACGGCTTTCATCTCCCACCGGCCTGTATGCGTTCGTGCGCTCGATGAGGGGATCTTGCGGACGAGCGCCAGCAACAGTGCCAGCGCGTGGTCGGACACCTCGTCGATGCAGTAGTCGGGGACCTTGGTGACCACGATGCCAGCGGTGGTGGCCGCGGCGAGATCGACGTTGTCGACGCCGATGCCAAACCGCGAGATGATTCGACACCGCGGCATCTGCTGAATCATGTCTGCCGTGATCTTCGCGTAGGTCACGAGCAACGCATCGGCCGAGGCCGCCGCCCGCACGATGGCGTCAGGAGTAGGTTCGTCCGCCATTTGCAGTTCGGCACCAATCGACGCCAACACCTGGCGCGCTGGCTCGAGATTGGGAAACACGGAATCAGAGACGGCGACGATCATGGCGCGGCGTAAGTCTAGTCCAGGTGACTGCTTTGCCGATCACTTTCGGGCGGCGCTGGTGTAGCATCCCCCCGCACGACGCCCCGTCTGGGAAGTGAACGTCACCCGGATCCTACGGAGAGACGTATATGAAGAACCGCCTTGCCAAAACTGTGCACGCTGCGGCGTTCATTCTGCCGATCACTCTGCTGGCCCTCTACGCGGCCCCCGGCCTGCTGGCGCAAAACGCGCCGAGGTACAAGTTCGATCCTGACTGGCCGAAGCCGCTGCCCAACAAGTGGAAGATGGGCGGCGTCACAGGACTCGCGGTCGACAAGGACGACAACGTCTGGGTGCTCAACCGCCCGAACGATCTGACGGATATCGAAGTCCATGCCGAGCTCACGCCGCCGGTGGCCGATTGCTGCGTGCGGCCTCCATCGATGATCCACATCGACAAGAACGGGAACGTGATCGGCTCATTCGACGCGCCGCAGGGCCACGGCATGGACGTGGACAGTCAGGGGTTCGTCTACATCGGACAGGACACCGTTCGAAAGTACGATCCCAAGACCGGCATGGTCGTCGCGCAGATCGCCCGTGTTCCAGAGACGGAGGGTGGCGGACCTCCTGGTGGTCGCGGCGCCGCTCCACGCGTTCCCGGCCGCGGCGGTGCCGGGCCGGTGTCGGGTTTCCTGGGACGTGGTGGCGGCATTGCCGGCGAGGGCGGTGCCCGTGGAGCGAACGCCGCAGCCTTCCGGACGAAGTATCCGGCCTCGACTCCGATGATCGTCGGAGGAGTCGAGGAGATTCGGATCGATGAGCCGAACGGCGACATCTACGTCGCGGACAGCTACCTCGGTGGGCGTGTGATGGTCTTCGATTTCAAAACGCTCGCGTTCAAACGCGGGTGGGGCGCCTACGGCCATCCTCTCTCGGAGGTGTCGACCAATGATGCCGATCGCGCGTACACACCCGGCGGGCCGATGCCGAAGGAGTTCCGCGGGCACCTTACGATTAACGTCTCGAACGACGGCCTCGTCTATGCCGCCGATCGCAACGCGAACCGCATCCATGTCACGACGAGAGACGGCAAGTTCCTCAAGGAGTTCAAGCTCGCCGAGCACACCGGCGTTGGTGGCGCGACTGGCGGCGTGGGGTTCTCACCTGACAAGCAGCAGCGGTTGCTGTTCATCTCGGACCTGACGAACAACCACATCTACTTCCTGAATCGCGAGGACGGCAAGGAAGTGGGCCGCATGGGCAGCATGGGTGACAACGGCGGCTCGTTCTACGGCTTGCACATGATCGCGGTGGACTCGAAGGGCAACATCTACACCGGCGAGGTGTTTGCCGGCGAGCGCGTGCAGCGGTTCGTGCCGGCCGACAGCCCGCGGGGAAAGATCCTGGAGCAGTTGTCGAAGGTGCAGCCCTAAAAGGTGCGATTCGGCTGACGCTCGTCGGTGCGATCCTGAGGGGATCGCACCGACAAGAATTCAGGATCGCACGCTACGACATCCACCTGACAATTCCAGCAACACCGTCGACAGCCACCTGTGCGCCGTCAGGAATACGGCGCGTCGCGTCGGCGACGCCGAGCACCATCGGGATCCCTCGCTCGCGCGCGAGCGATGCGAAGTGAGACGTGCTCCCGCCGCGTTCGGTGACGACACCGCAGACGCGCGGCAGGATGTGAGCCAGCGCCGGACCGGCGACCCGCGTGACCAGGACGTCGCCCGGTGCGACCCGCTCCATCTCGCATTCGCAGTTGATCACCACCGCACGGCCGGCGCCCCAGCCGACACCGGCGGGATGACCGTTGAGCCGGGGATGCTGCAGCCAGATCTCGTCGGGCACGTGAGGAGCCTGCAGGTGCAGCGGGCGCGCCTGCAGCAGCGTGACCCGCTCCTCGTCGAGGGCCCATTCGATCTCGACGGGCATCCCGAGGACCTCCTCCGATCGCCGCAAGATCCGCGCGATCTCCGAGAGCTGTGTCGTGTCGAGACAAGGCTCTGCGGCACGGGCCGCGGATACGGCTTCCGTCGCCGGCACGCGGCGATGACCGCAGCTGACGGCGTGGTCCTTCCGCCCGGGTGCCACATGAAGGAGCGTCCCGTCTCGATCCAGCTCGAATCGATCCGGCGTCACCTCGCCCTGCGCGATCGACGACCCCAGTCCCAGCGTGGCGTTGACGAGCATCCCGTCATCGGCGGTGCGACTCAGTCCGCCGCCTGCGGCGCGAGCGCGGACGAGCGGCTGCACCAGAACGGCCATTGCCGTATCCGCAGGATCCAATCCGTGCGTCGCCATGTAGCGCAACGCGCGCGTCGACCAGAGCGCGGCCCAGCAGGCTCGCACCGCGGTCAACACCTCGGCCTCCTTCTCGAGTCCCAGGTAGCTCTCGAACTGTCCGGCGAAGCTCGACCCGAAGCGATCCTCGACGAGCGCCGACGAACGCACCACGGTGAGCGCGCCCGTGAGGTCGACCAAATGCCGCCAGGCTCCGAGCAGTGAGTGGAGCAGATCCGATTCAATCGGCTGCTCGAGTAGCCCGAGCTTCATCCGCAGCGCGTGCTGCCTCGCCTCCGCCGGATTGTCGCTCGCGAAGGCCCCGCGCGCAGATGCCTCAAGGCCCAGTGCACCAACCTGGTGCCGGTACGCGGTGGCAGCGAGACAGAAGCCATCGGGAATCGGCAGACCGGCGCGCCCGAGCCGCGCAAGGTTGGCCGCCTTCGGACCGACGCAGCCAGGGTCGGTGGATTCTGCCGATGATAGTGGGACGATCACTGCGCGAACCTCAACGTACGTGCGCTCCGTAGCCTGGCATCGGATCGACCACCGTGATCTGCTGAACCGGGAAGTTCGAGATGATCTCGATGCGGTCCTCGTGCACGATGAGCATCTCCTCGATGCGCACGCCCCACCTGTACATCTTCCCGTGCTGTGTCTCGAGCGCGAAGACCATCCCAGGCTTGATCTCGATCGGGTGATCGAGCGACCAGATGCGCGAGATCACGGGCGGATCGTACTGCGCGAGTCCGAGCCCGTGCCCCCACAGATTGGCCGCGGCCTGGTCCTCTTCCGCGTAGCCGTACGCTTCCTTTGCCGAGGGCCACTTGGAGGCAATCTCGCGCGTCGTCGTTCCCGCCTTCACGGCCCCGATCGAGTCGTACAGCCACTTGAGTGCGGTCGCGTACACGTCCTTCTGCTCGTCGGTCGGCTCCTTGCCGACACAGTACGTCCGGTAATAGCAGGACTTGTATCCGTTCCACGTCAGCGCGGCCAGATCCATGAACACGATATCGCCCGGTTGAATGATGCGGTCTGAGAAGTTCCGCCAGTTGGGCCACGTGTTCGGACCACTCGACACGATGACGTCTTCGACATCCTCCATACCCGGAATCGAGTAGAGCCACTCCATGATGTGAGCCGTCACCTGGTTTTCCGTGATGCCTGGGCGCAGGAACTTCATGGTCTCCCAGTGGGCGCCGTCACCGATGGCGCCGACGATGCGCAGGCATTCCTGCTCGTCGACGTTCTTGACGGCGCGCGCTTCCATCATCGGTGACATGCCGTCGACCCACTCGATGCCGGCGGTCTTGAAGATGTCGATCATGTTGATGTCGATGAAATCGACACCAAGCTTCATCCCGCCGACGCCGCTCTTCTTCATCTCCTTGACGATCGCCTCGGTGAACTTGGTCACCTGCTGGCGTGATGCCGCTCCGGCCGCGCCTTTGATCCAGGCGTAGGACCAGCGGATGTTCTCTTTCGGAATCCAGGGCGAATGCCGCTCGATCTGATACCCGAGATCGCCCTGCTCGAAGAGCACCGGCGGATCGTCGCCGCAGAGGATCGCGTAGCGGAGGCCAGGCTTCAAACGGTTCCAGCCAGGAGTGAGGGTGCCCGTGATGTAGCGGACATTCTCGTCGTACATGCACAGCACGGCGCCGAGCCCGTGGGCCTTCATGCGCTCTCGAGCGCGTTCGAGGCGGTACTTCCGCATGCGATCCCAGTTGACGCGCTGCTGCCAGTCGAGGCCTGCGATTCCGAAGTTGGCGCCCATCGGTGTCTTGGCTCCTGAAAGAGATGTGGATGGCGGATCGAGAACGAAGAGAAGTACATGGACGCGTTGATCGAGTCAAGAACGCGAGCGCTTCACGTACCCGCGTCCTTTCCGCCGCTGTTGACGCGGGTCCCCTCTCTAAGCTAGTTTCTCGCTGGCCGCCTGCCATATCAGACCGAACCAGGTCGTCGTAAGAAAGTCGGTACGAGCCCAGACGTAATTTCCGTTGGTGGATCGTTCAACCGTGCAGTCGAACGCGGGGACTCGATCGGAGGACTCCATGACGTCACGACTCCTGGGACGACTTCTCATGATCACGTTGCTGCTTGCCAGCGCGCCGGCGGTCGCGTTTGCGCAGGAAGCGGTGCTCAGCGGCACGGTGACCGATCCCTCGGGCGGCGTGCTTCCGGGAGTGACGATCACGGCAGTGCATCTCGCCACGGGCAACAAGTTCGCCGCGGTCACCGACGAGCGCGGCGTCTATCGAATTGCCGCACGTGCCGGCGTCTACAAGTTGACGGCGGAGCTCCAGGGATTCCGGGCCGCCACGCGAGACGGCCTCGAGTTGCTCGTCGGACAGGTGATGACCGTCAACTTGCCGATGCTGGAGGCGACGGCGGTCGAGACCGTGACGGTCAGCGCCGAAACGCCGCTCCTCCATACCGCGACTTCGAGCCTGGGCGGGAATGTGGATCCGCGACAGGTCCAAGAGCTCCCGGTCAACGGACGGAATTGGATGGGGCTCGCGCTGCTGGCGCCGGGAAGCCGGACGGTCGCCGTCAACGCGACGACGCCGCTGCCTGACAGAAACGGCGGGGAAGCGCGCGAGTTTCAGCTCAACGTCGACGGCCAGCAGGTGTCGGCCGATATCGGGACCGGAGGACAGCCGCGGTACAGTCAGGACTCGATCTCCGAGTTCCAGTTCCTTTCGAACCGGTTCGACGCGACCCAGGGCCGGTCGTCGGGCGTGCAGGTCAACGCCATCACCAAGTCTGGCGGCAACCGTCTCTCGGGACTCTTCCGCGGCAACTTCCGCAACAGCAAGTTCAACTCGGAGGACCGCAGCCTGAATCCGCCGCGCGTGGTGCCCATCGACAATCAGCAGCTCAGTACGACTCTGGGTGGCCCGCTTGTGAGAGACAAGCTGCACTACTTCTTGAACTACGAGTACGAGCGTGAGCCGCGGACCAGCATCTGGAACACGCCGTATCCGGAATTCAACATTGACCTCGAAGGCACCAACAGCAAAAAGCTGGGCGGCGTGCGCGTGGATTATCAGCTGTCCACTCAGACGCGACTGATGGGGAAAGTGTCTGCGGGGAGACTCTGGGAGCCGTTCGGGCTCGGCAACCAGCAGCATCCCGCCGCCACGAATACGACCTCCGAACACAACAACGAGGCGCTCGGCCAGTTGACGCAGGTGTTGAGCAACCGCATGTTGAACGAGGTCAAGGTCGGTTACGCATTCTTCAACCTCGAGAACCACAACCTGACCAACTGGGACAACCACTGGCAAAGTGCCAATGGCATCACCACTGGCTCACCCCGCATCACGTTCACTGGTTTCCAGATCGCCGGCAACCAGTTCCACCCGCGGCACCAGGATCAGGACGTCTGGAGCTTCCGCGACGATTTCTCGTACTCATACGACGTCGCCGGCCGGCATGACCTGCGCGCAGGCGGCGAGTTCCTGCGCCGTCATCAGATTCAAGCCAACTGCCGGCAGTGCATGGGGACGATCGCCGCCAACCAGCGGGGTCCTCGTCCCGGCCTGCCTGGATCGCTCGTTGCCACTCCTCTCCCGGCGCTGTTTCCAGATCCCTTCGATGCCGACACGTGGAACCTCGCGGCGATTTCGCCGCTCGTCAGCACCTACAGCATCGGCCTCGGCGACTTCGACGTGCACATGGTCTCGCAGAAAGTTGCGGCGTGGGTGCAGGACGACTGGCAGATCTCGAACAGCTTCACGGTGAATCTCGGGTTTCGTTGGGACGGAGCGCTGAACGCGTTCGCGAACGACGTCGCTGTGCCCCCGTTCCAACAGGCCGGGCGTCCCAACGAGCTGGATAACTTCGAACCGCGAGTCGGCTTCGCCTGGAGGTTGGGCGAACGGACGGTCATCCGCGGCGGCACGGGGTTGTACTACGGAGATGCGCTCGGCGCCGATCAATCGTTCGCGACTGGAAACGCGCAGATCGTCGTCATTCAGTACGCCAACGACGGCCGCGCGGATTTCGCGGCGAACCCGACGAACGGGCAGCCGCTGCCCACCTACGACGAGGCGCTACAGCGGTTCTGTTACGCCAACAACAACGCCCCTGGGTGCCTCATTCGCGATCTGCAGGAGTTCGTGGGACCGTTCGACCTGGTGAACCTGCCACGTACCTTCCAGACCTCGATCGGCTTCCAGCGTCAGGTGGGCAACACGATGTCCTTCGAAGCCGACTACGTGTACAGCAAGGGACGGGACGAGAAGGATGTCGTTGAAAACATCAACCTGACGTTCGATCCGGCGACCGGTGCGAACTTCCCGTCCTCGAACCGCGCGTTGCGCCCCTACCCGGATTGGGGCGTCGTCTCGATGAACACGCACCTCGCGCGCTCTGCCTATCATGCGATGCAGACCGGCGTGACGAAGCGGTTCAGCCATCACTGGCAGGGCTCGGCCACGTATACGCTCTCGGGCCTCTGGAACGCCGACACGAAGCCGTTCAGCGGTCTCCAGCAGGTCACGTTCTACACCGTTCCGGATCTCGGCGGTGAGTGGGGTTTGTCCTCCGACGACCAGCGGCACCGGGCCGTCTTCAACGGCATCTGGCAAGTGGGCCACGGCTTCCAGGTCAGCGCGCTCCATTTCTTTGCCGCGGGTCTTCGGTTATCGAGCAGCTGGGGCGCCGATCTGCGCCAGACGGGAGCCGCCAATAGCCAACGGCTGCGACCGGACGGGACGATCATCCCGCGAAACTCGCTGATCGCGCCGGCGCAGAATCGGACGGACCTGCGCTTGCAGCAGAGGATTCCGCTCGGTGGGCGCCTCTCGATCGACGGCATCGCGGAAGTGTTCAACATGTTCAACCGGCCGAACTGGGGAATCGGCACGGTCGAGAGCAACGTCTCCCAGTATCTCCAGCACGTGAGCGCGCAGTACCGCTCGATGCAGTTCGGGTTCCGGTTGATGTTCTAGATCGCCAGATCGCAGAGGCAGCAGAGGGCGCAGGGACAAGCTCTCACGAGCCTTTCCGACGCGCTCTGCCCGCTCCGCGATCTCGACTTCGGCAGGAGCGCCGCCGCAGCCGGCGCACACGTACTCACGGCGACCCTCGCTCTCGAAATTGACACCGAAACGGCAGTCCTTTAATACTGGGGAGCGCGCTGACAGGGCGCCTCCTCCCCGCGGCAAGGGAATACTCCCACCTGTTCTGGTCTCAATCGCGTCGCGTTTGGACCTTCTTTCAGCCTGGTGTCAGCGGGGTACAGGCGGTTCTTGAAAGGAGGTCGTTGTGACGACTCCGAAGTCTCTTCCGGCACGTCCGTCTCTTCAATCTCTCCGTAAACAAGCCAAGAAGCTGTCGCGCGACCGATCACTGCCGCTCCACGACGCGCAACTCGCGCTCGCGCGTGAGTACGGCTACCCCGGCTGGACAGACCTGACCGTGGAAGTCAGCAAACGTCTGGGCGAGGGACTCGAGTGGGCGGTCGCCGAGGCCAAGCGCCTCATTCACGACAACGACGTCGATCGACTGAAGAGTCTGCTGGCCGAGCACCCCGCGTTGCTCTCCTGGCACGGTGACGACGTCGACACTCCGGGCCTGGTGGGATTTGCGACCGGCTCCTACGGCGACAGCTTCGACCCCGACGCGGAAGAGCATTTCACCCGCGCGAGGTGCGCCGAGGTCTTGATCGACGCCGGCGCCGTCGTGATGCCCGTCGTGTGCGACGGCCTCCTCAGAACACACGCGAGAGGGTTGCTGGAACTGTTTCAACGGAAAGGCCTGCTTCCGCGCACGCTCAAGTTCCTTGTGGCGCTTGGCGAAATCGACGGCGTCCGCACGGCGCTCGAGGAAAACGGAAAAGACTTGGCTTCCGTCACTGAAGCATTCACCGTCGCTTGGGGCCTCCACCACCAGGCGATCGCGTTATTCCTGCTTGACCGCGCCATCGTGCTCGATCCCGAACTCGGCACAAAGGTGGACAGCAGCATCGGACGCGCGGCCTTCGTGAAGTACTTCATCGAGAACGCTCCTGGACACGCGACCGACGTCGGGCTGTGGAAAGCCTTCGTCATGGAGCAGGTCAGCCGGGCGGTTTCGTCCTGGCATGGTCACGAGCCCTCGCTGGTGTCTCCCAAGGGGCATAGCGACCTGACGACGTTCGTCGGGCTGATGGAGCGCGAGCGGTGGCTGCTCGGTGACGCATTCGTGGAGTTTCAAGCGGACATCATCGACAGCGCGACGCGGAAAAACCGCGGCGAATTCATCACCGCTCTGTTCGATCTCGATCCCGCAATCCTGCGTCGCCAGCCGCCGCCCATTTCGCAGAACATCGAGTTCGCGTTCACCTACGCGAGGACACATCTCCTTCCCTTGCTTACCCGCATCTGGCCGCTGCCGGACGATCTGCCGCACGCGGCCGGCCTCGGTGATCTGGCGCGGGTGAAACGGTGGTTCGACGAGTCCGGCGCGCCGGCGCTGGGCGACGTCTCGAATCACTATCCCTTGAGTCCATACATGCCGAATGGACGCGTCGAGGAATACGGGAATCAGTTCGGTTCGCACAGCGTGCAGCGCATCCTCGACTCGGCGTTCGCCTGGGCCGTGATGAACAGCCACTTCGACGTCGCAGACTTCCTGCTCGAACACGGCGCAAACATCAACACCACGTGGTCCTCCCACGAGCCGGCCAGCATCCTGCACGAACTCGTCTGGCATCGGAACTACGAGGCGATGCAATTTCTCATCGACCGTGGCATCGACATGACGACCAGGGACTACCGCTGGAACGCCACGGCGCAGGGCTGGGCGTTCCACGCGAAGGACGAGAAGCTGGCGCACTGGCTGGAGGAGAAGGAACGCGAGCGCGAAGGCAAATCAGATGGGACGGATGCGAGATGAACAGTTCACAGATGGCAGCCTTCTGCCTGGATTGTGAGCTGTGAACCGCCTACTGTGAACTGCGCACCGCCGCCCGCTGCCTCCGCTTCTTGGGCCGCAGCGCCGCTGCCGCGGGCGCATCGTCCATCGGAAGCCTCACGCGGCGAATGCCGTCGTACGAGTGGAGCGCCGCAGCGACGGCGCCGGCGGTGGCGACACAGCCGATCTCGCCGACGCCCTTGGCCCCGTAGCCGCCGACTTCGTCAGGCACTTCGATCAGGATGACGTCGACGTCAGGCATGTGCTTGGCCGGCACGATGCCGAGATCGCGGAGCCCCAGCGAGTCAGGAACGCCACCGGTCGAAGGGAAGTCCTCTGACAGCGCGTACCCCAGACCCATGTGAACGCCGCCCTCCATCTGCTCGGCGCAGAGCCTCGGGTTGATCGCGCGGCCGACGTCGTTGGCGACCACGACACGCTGCGCCTTGCCGTGCTCATCGAGGATGACGACCTGCGCCGCGTAGCTGAACGTCAGGTGCGTCGTCGGATTCAGCACCGCCTCCGGAGTGCCGGGCCTCGTCGTGAAGTTGCAGACGTACTCACCCGTGTACTCCCGGCCGACCAACTGCTGGAGTTGCCGCACTCTGAGCGCCGGGTTCGGAGCGCGATCGACGGGTTCGTGTGTCAGCGGAAGTGAGTCCATTTCGGCAGCCAGTTTCCGCGCCGCGTGTTGTGCCGCCGCGCAGCTCAGCGTCGTCCCTCGCGACGCCCACGTTTCGCCGCATTTCTCGCCCAGCTGCTTGTCCCAGACGACGCTCATGATCTCCGCCGGAAGATCCGTCTCCTCGCACACCGCCTGCATCGTTGCCGTGTACACCCCCTGACCCATCTCCGTATAGCCGTTGAGGATGTGCAGTCGTGGCCCTTCGACGACGCGAATGACGATGTAGCCGCCTTCGATCGTGCCATTGCCGAGGCCCGTGCTCTTGATCCCGCAGCCGATGCCCTTGTATTTCGCGCGCTTGTACACGTCCTTGACCGCGTCGAGCGTTTCGCGAATGCCGCGGACGCTCTCGCGCATGATCTGTCCAGTCCCGAGGGCGTCGCCGGGGTTCAGAATGTTTCGTTCGCGTATGTCCCAGCCGTCCACACCGACCTTCTCGGCCAGCATGTCCATGACGGCCTCCATCGCGAACTGCGCCTGGTTGCTGCCGAAGCCGCGCATCGCACCGGCGTTCGGGTTGTTCGTGTACACAGCCTTCGACTCGACGTCGACGTTCGGCACGCGGTAGACACCACACGAGTGGCATGCGGCACGGAGCGCACATTTGGCGCTCGTCGTGTGATAGCCGCCCGCATCCGCGACGATTCGAGATCGCAGCGCGAGCAGATGTCCTTCGGCGTCGGCGCCGACCGTGAGCGCGATCGTCATCGCGTGGCGTTTGACGTGGTGTTGTGTCGACTGCTCGCGCGTGAGCACTGTCTTCACCGGCCGGTCGAGCAGGTGCGCTGCGATCGCCGTCTGCGCCTGGATCGACAGCTCTTCTTTCGCGCCGAAGGCCCCGCCGCTGGCGCACAGAGCGATCTCGACGTGTGTCGGGTCGAGGTTCAGTACCTTGGCAATCTGCAGGTGGTCGTACAACGATCCCTGGCTCTGGGTATGCACCTTGACGCCGCTCGCGAGCGGCACGACGAGGCACGCTTCCGGCTCGAGAAACGCGATGTCGACAGGCTGGGTCTGAAACGTTGCCTCGATGAGGTGCGTGGCCTTTGCCATCGCGGCGTCGACATCTCCTCGCGAGAAGGCGGTGATCGGTTGAAGGACGTTCGACGATCTCGGGCTGAAGGTGTCCGCTGGATGCACGAGGGGCGCGCCTTCTTTCATCGCGTCGAACGGATCGGTGAGCGGCTCGAGGATCTCGTAGTCCACTCTTACGCGACTGGCTGCCTGGCGCGCATGGAACTGCGTGTCGGCGACAACCATCGCGAGGAAGTCGGCGACGCAGCATGTGATCTCGCTTTCCGCGACGAAGACCGGCTGGTCGGGATCGTTGAGGCCCGTTCCCCTGAAGCCCGGCACGTCTGTGGCCGTGAACACGCGCACGACACCGGGCATCGCCGCCGCCTCGTCGGTGTGGATCTTCACGATCCGCGCGCGAGGATGTTCGGTCAGCACCATTGCACCGTGGAGCATGCCGGGCACACGCATGTCATCGACGAACGGTTTGTCACCCAGCGTCTGCTCGGCTCCGCCGTATCGCGCGATCGACCGGCCGATGCCGTGCCCGGTGCCGTGACCGTTCGAGAACGCGGGATTCCGCTGAAGGCCGAACTCTTCACCGAAGAACGAGTGCCGTCGCGGCTCGGTGCGCGTGAGGCAGCCGCCGTTGGCGGCAGCTTCACCGGCCGTCTGAATCGCGTCGATGATTCGCCCGTACCCGGTGCAGCGGCACAGATGCCCATCGAGCGCCTTCGCGATGGCGGCACGATCGTGCGTCTTCCCCCGCTCGACGAGCGTCGACGCACGAACGACGATGCCGGGAATGCAGAAGCCGCACTGGACACCGCCCTCGAGCACGAACGCGTCGCTCATGCACCGCCGCGTCTCCTCGGGAATCCCTTCGAGTGTGAGCACGTCATGGCCGTCGATCTGCTCCGGCTGCCGGAGGCAGGAGAGGGCCGGCTTGCCGTCGATCAGGACGAGGCAACACCCGCAGACCCCCTCAGGCGCACAGCCATTCTTCGCCGAGACGATCCCGCACTCCTCGCGGAGCACTTCGAGCAGGTGCATCCCTGGCTCGTAGGCCGCGGTGGTCTCCTTCCCGTTCAGCGTGAAGCGGATACGCGGCATCTCGTGGACTTTGTCTCGGGTCAGATCGTAACATCACCGGCCTGATGGTCCGCCTGACCGCCTGCGCCAAGGCTACGGCGGTCCGCCGAAGCTTCATGCGAAGGCGGAAGGCGGACACTACGTAGACAAAGACACTCGTAGTGTCCGGCTTCCCTGGGCGCCGAAGCCGCGCAGCGGCGAAGGCGGCAGCCGGACCGACGGGGAGGCGATGTATGCAGGAGCCGTGGAAGACGGACAAGTGGTTCAGCAGCCCGTGGTCGTATCTGCCTGAAGTCCGGCAGAAGCAGACATTCGGCCGCAACCTGAAGATTCACGACGTGACGCTCCGCGACGGCGAGCAGCAGACTGCGGTCGTCTTCCGCCGCGAGGAGAAGGTCGCGATCGCAAAGAAGCTCGACTCCCTGGGTATCCAGCGCATCGAAGCAGGCATGCCCGCGGTGTCGGCCCAGGACAAGGCGGCCATCTCGGACATCTCCGCGCTCGGACTGAAGGCCGAGATCTTCGGCTTCGCGCGCTGCATTCCTGCCGAGATCGACGTGATCAAGTCGTGTGGCTGCTCGGGTGTGGTCATCGAGATTCCGGCCAGCGACCACATGATCAAGTACGGCTACGGCTGGCCGCTCGAGCGCGCGATGAAGGCCTCGATCGACACCACGCTCGCGGCCAAGGCCGCTGGTCTCTACACGGTGTTCTTCACGATCGACGCTACGCGCACCGAGCTCGACCGCTTCCTCGACATCGTCGAGCAGGTGGCCAGCGAAGGGCACATGGACGCGTTGACGATCGCCGACACGATGGGCGTGTGCACGCCCGACGCCGTGTCGCACGTGGTGAAGAAGGTGATCGATCGGCTCAAGAAGCCCGTGGAGATTCACTGTCACCAGGACTTCGGGCTTGGCGTCGCCAACACCGTGGCTGCACTGGCAGCGGGCGCGTCGGTGGCGCACACGACGATCACCGGCCTGGGCGAGCGCGCGGGCAACGTGCCGGTCGAGGACGTGGTGATGTCATTGCTCTGCCTCCACGGCGTAGATCTGGGGATTCATACCGAGAAGTTCGTCGAGGTGTCGCGCTTCGTGATGGAGCTTGCGAAGGTCACGCAACCACCGAACCGTCCGATCGTTGGAGACAAGCTGTACGAAGTCGAATCCGGCATCATCGCCGGCTGGGTGCGCCTCGCGCGGAAAGAACATCCACTCGAGTACGTGCCTTTCGCGCCGGAGCTGGTTGGCCAGAAGCCGGTCTCGATCGTCCTCGGCAAGAACAGCGGTCCACCATCGATGGAGGAATGGTGCGAGAAGCTGGGTGTCAAGGCGACCGACGAAGAGCGTATGGCGATGCTGCAGCAGGTGAAAGCGAAGTCGTTCGAGAAAAAAGATCTGCTGACGGCGGACGAATTCAAAGCGATCGTCGAGCGGGTCCTGCAGAAGGCACCGGTCTCGTGAGTCGGGTTCAGATCGTGATTCGTGTGTCCGGTCCGGCGTGACCTGCACGAATCACGTTCGGACCTCTCAATCGCACGTTGACAGCCCCCCTCTCGGCGCTATAATGCGCGCACTTCCCCTCGCCGCGCGCACGCCGACACGCGAGGGCTCACGAGGATGGGCCACACCGGCCGTCGTTATCGCCTCGTAACACTCCCAGACGGTCGATCTCTGTTCCCGAATAGTCCGTTTGTTTTGATAGGTCCCTGACGAGGAGGTCTCCGTGACGAGTCCGAACCTTGTAAGGCGAGTGACGTTGCTGTGCGCACTGTTTGCGATGCCTGCGATCGCGCACGCACAAGAAGCCGCGATCACCGGCACCATCACCGACGCGACAGGCGCCGTCCTACCGGGGGTCACCGTGACAGCGGTGCTCGAAGCTACTGGAAACACGTTCACCGCCGTGACCGATGTCCGTGGCGTGTATCGAATCGCCGGACGCGTCGGCGTGTACCGCCTCAGAGCGGAGCTTGCGGGGTTCAAGGCGGTCACGCGTGAAAACCTGCAGCTGCTGGTGGGCCAGGTCATGACCGTCAACCTGCCGATGCTGGAGGCGACCGCGGCGGAGACAGTAACGGTCACCGCCGAAACACCGCTCCTCTCGACGGCCACGTCGAACCTCGGCGGCAACGTCGATCCGACGCAGGTGCAGGAGCTGCCGGTCAACGGACGTAACTGGATCGCGCTCTCTCTGCTGGCGCCGGGCAGCCGCACGTCATCAACCGCGGCCATCGCGCCGTTGCCTGACAGAAATGGCGGGGAGGCGCGCGAGTTTCAGCTCAACCTGGACGGGCAGCAGATTTCGTCCGAGCTCGGTGCGGGCAATCAACCCCGTTTCAGCCAGGACTCGATCGCGGAATTCCAGTTCATCTCGAACCGGTTCGATGCCACTCAGGGACGATCGACCGGCGTGCAGGTGAACGCCATCACGAAGTCCGGCTCCAACCGGCTCTCGGGCCTCTTCCGAACCAACTTCCGCGACAGCAGCATGAACGCGGAGAATCCCGTGCTCGGCCGAGTCGTGCCCATCACGAACCAGCAGTACAGCACCGCCGTCGGCGGCCCGGTCGTCGTCGACAAGCTGCACTACTTCGCCAACTTCGAGTACGAGCGCAACCCGCTGACCAGCATCTGGAACACGCCCTATCCCGCCTTCAACATCGAGTTGCAGGGGACGACGACCCGGAAGATGGGTGGGTTACGCCTCGACTATCAGCTCTCGCCGAAAACACGCGTGATGGGGAAGTTCTCGAAGCACAAGACCTACGAACCCTTCGGACCCGGCGCGTCGACCAGCCATCCAGCACAGACGGGTACCAACGATGAGCGGAACGAGGAATACATCGGCCAATTCACGCAGGTCCTCAGCAATCGAGCGCTGAACGAAGTCAAAGGCGGCTACAGCCACTTCGGGTTCGCGAACGAGCTGCTGACCGATTGGTCGAAGCACTGGCAGGCGCCTCGCGTGACCAACGGCCACCCGCGCATCACGCTGACCGGCTTCAGCATCGCCGGCAACGCCAACTATCCGCGCCACCGGGACCAGAAGGTGTCGTTCGTGCGTGACGATTTCTCGGTCTCGTTCGACGCGCGCGGGCGTCACGACCTGAAAGCGGGCGGGGAGTTCGTCCGGCACTTCGAGGACAGTGAGAACTGCAACAATTGCGGCGGAGCGATCACCGCCAACAACGGCATCATTCCACCCGACGTCCTTCAGGCGATTTTTCCGGACCCCTTCGATGTCGACACCTGGAATCTGGCGGCGCTCTCGCCGTACACACGGACCTACACGATCGGCATCGGGGAGTTCCCTCTCAGTTACGGTCAGCCGAAGTTCGCGACGTGGCTCCAGGACGACTGGCGGATCGGCGATCGGCTGACGCTGAACCTCGGCATGCGGTACGACGCGAGCTTCAACTCGTGGGCGAATGACGTGGGCGTGCCGCCGTTCTATTCGTCCGGGCGTCCAAACGACATCAACAACCTTCAGCCGCGGATCGGGTTTGCCTACGCGTGGAACGACAAGACGGTGATACGTGGCGGGTCCGGGCTGTACTTCGCTGACGCGTTGACGGTTGACGCCTTCTGGCCGTACTACAACGCGCAAATCGCCCGCATTCAATTCAACAACGATGGGCGCGCTGACTTCGCGTCGAACCCGCTCAACGGTCAGCCCCTGCCAACCTTCGAGCAGGCACAGACGCTGTTCTGCAACTCACCCGCTCAGGCCGCTAACTTCGCAGCGTGGCAAGCGCGGAACTTCGCGGCTCCGCAGCCCTGCCTCTTGAACGCCTACCAGGAGATACCCGCGCCGAGCGATTACATGAGGCAGGCCCGAACCTGGCAGACGTCGATCGGCGTCCAGCGGCAGATTGGCCGCGCGATGGCCGTCGAGGCGGATTATGTGTACTCGCAGGGGCGCAACGAAAAAGACACGATCGACAACGTCAATCTGACGTACGACGAAGCCACCGGCGCGAACCTCCCGTACACCAATCGCGCGACGTTGCCCTATCCGCAGTACGGCATCATTTCGATGATCCCGCACAACACCCGATCGGGCTACCACGGGCTGCAGACCAACCTCACCAAGCGGATGAGCCAACGCTGGCAAGCCTCTGCCACCTACACCTTGTCGTTCTTCAAGGACG
This sequence comes from Vicinamibacterales bacterium, assembly GCA_035263125.1. GTDB lineage: Bacteria > Acidobacteriota > Vicinamibacteria > Vicinamibacterales > UBA2999 > Gp6-AA40. The sequence goes on along the minus strand of DATFRP010000286.1, from coordinate 2,165 downwards.
CGCAGAACCAGCCGTTCAGCGGCCTCGTTCTCGTTCCGTTCGCGGTCGCGCCCGATCTCGGCAATGAGTATTCCTATGCGGACACCGATCAGCGCCACCGCGCCGTCTTGAGCGGCATCTGGGAAGTCGGTCGTGGCTTCCAGGTGAGCGGAATGCATTACCTCGGCGCCGGGATTCGCAGTGCCACCAACTACGGCGGCGATGTTCGTAATGTCGGTGCAGGAGGCAGCGCACGGCTGCGGCCGGCATCGTTGGGGGGTACCATCGTCCCGCGCAACGACTTCATCCAGCCGGCTCAGAACAGGACCGATGTACGGGTCCAGCAGAGGATTCCGCTCGGCGGTCGCAGGTCGATCGATCTCATGGCCGAAGCGTTCAATGTGTTCAATCGGCCGAACTGGGGGATCACGACGCAGGAGAGTAGCGCGAACTTCGGCCAGAGGACGTCGGCCCAATACCGCGAGGTGCAACTGGGTTTCCGGTTGACGTTCTAGGATCGCACTCGATCGCACTGATCGCATCATCGGCTGCTTCTTGTCACGCCCGGATAGATCCGCTGGCCGGCGCGAATGAGCGGGTCCGTGTTCCGCTCACCCTTGTGGCATGCCTCTTCGAGGAGCCGGAACCCTGTTTCCTTGTTCCGTCTCGACGGGAAAGCCATCGTCCACGGTCTCGTGTACAGAGCGGAATCATCGATTTCCACCTACCATTTCTTCAACTTTTCCACTTAAGTTAGGCCCGGTGCTTTACCTGCTCTTCTTCTGCTCGGGCGTCAGCGGCTTGATCTACCAGGTCGTCTGGGTTCGATCGTTCGGCAACGTCTTCGGCAACACGATCTACTCGGCCTCGATCGTGGTCGCTGTGTTCATGGCGGGACTCGGTGCTGGCAGTTACCTCGTCGGAGCATGGTCGGATCGCCGGTATGCCGTGCGACCCGACTCGTTGTTGCGCACCTACGGGTATGTGGAACTGGTCATCGGGCTGATGGGGCTGGGCATCTCCGCGTTTCTGCCGCACCTCGGTCAGGTCTCGTCATTCGTCTCTTCCTATTCCCGAGAACCTTCCGGCTGGTTCGCTCTCTCGGCGACGTCGTATCTCGCCCGCGCCGCCATTGCCGTCGTCCTGCTGACCCCGATCACGCTCCTGATGGGCGGGACGCTCACACTGCTCATTCGCCATCTGGTTCGGAGCAACCTGTCGATCAGTGGATGGCGAATTGCGATGCTGTACGCCGTCAACACGATGGGCGCGGCGTTCGGTTGCTTCTTGACGGACTTCACGCTGGTACCTGCCGCAGGCCTGCAGCGAACGCAGATGGTTGCCGCGGGTCTCAACGTCCTGGCAGGTGTGGGAGCGCTCTACCTGTCGTCGCGAGTGAGGGCACGGCTGCCTTCGACCGCGCGCAGGTCACGAAAGCCGGACACCCCGTCTTCGCGCACGAAGGTCCGGCTGCCGCCTTCGCGCTCCGCGCTTCCGCGCCCAGAAAAGCCGGACACTACGACGACGCTTCTCATCCTCACGAGCCTCGCGCTTGCAATGACGGGTTTCGCAGCGATGGGCATCGAGATCCTCTGGCTCCGTCATTTCTCCATCCTGTTGGGAGCTTTCCGCGCGGTGTTCTCTCTCCTTCTGACCGTGATCCTCCTCGGAATTGGAGTGGGCTCGCTTGTCGGAGGCATCCTCCATCGACGCATACCGCGAGCCGCCGACTGGTTCATGGCGGCGCAAGGGCTCTTCGTCGCCGCAACGTTACTCGGGCTCGCGATGGCAGATGCGCGACCAATCGAGGCCGCAGCCGCGTTCGATCCGGCGGTCGGGGGAGCGATTGGCTTTGCTGGAGCTGCCTCGAATGCGGCGTCCGGTTTCGGGCGGGGACTGGCCGAGCTGTGGTTCAACATGAGGCCGATCTTGCTGGAGGTCGGAATCCCAGCATTGCTGATGGGAGTCAGCTTCCCGCTTGCCAATGCCATCATCCAGCGCACCGAGAACTCGGTCGGCAGGCGAGCCGGCGTTCTCTATCTGGCGAACACGTTGGGAGGCGTAGGCGGTTCTCTCGCGGCCGGGTTTCTACTCTTGCCGTCGCTGGGGATCCAGGCGAGCGCGTCTGTACTGCTGACGCTCGCAACGCTCGCGGTGATTCCGCTTTATCTCGCAGGACAGGGGAC
>DATFRP010000285.1:0-9820 GCA_035263125.1 Vicinamibacterales bacterium | reverse complement strand
CTCGCCCGCATGCGGCTGGCGTCCGCGTCGCGAGGTCAGGCCTCGTCGGACGTACGGGGGTCACGTCTGCGATCGGGGCTGGTGGCCACGCAGATCGCCGCCTGTGTCCTGTTTCTTGTCGGAGCGATGGGATTGGTCGACCAGTCCTCCCGTCTCGCCAATCCGCCGGTCGGTCTCAGGTACGACAGCGTGTCGGTTCTCCAAATCGATACCGCGGCGGTACGAGCCAGGGTCGCGGCGAGGCTGCCCTTCGAGCCCGCGGTCGATCAGGTGGCCGTCTCGTGGCGACCGCCGCTGGGGTTCTCGCTACGCACGACCGCCGTGACGGCCTCGGCGTCGAACATCGGCAAAGAGATCGGCTACATGGGTGTGTCGCGCGAGTACTTCGCGCTCTTCGATATCCGTATCCTGCGCGGGCGGACGTTTACGCCCGCTGAGGCCGCCGCGAGGGCGGCAGTGGTGGTAGTCAGCAAAGCCACGGCCGAGGCACTGTGGCCGGGGCTCGACCCACTCGGGCAGACACTCGATATCACCGAGAGCTCCGCGCGGCGTCCCGATCGGTCGTTGCCGCATGGTCGCCTCCAGGTCATCGGCGTGGCAGAGGACGTTGCCAATGGTTCGATGACCGATGGGATCGATGCCAGTTGTGTCTACTTCCCGATCGACGCGCAGGGCGCCGAAGAGATGGCGTTGCTCGTACGCGGCCGTTCTGATGATCCCGATGCGCTGCGAACGGCGGTGACGAACGCGATGGACGACGTTGCGCGCGAGACGCCATTCCGACTGTTCTCGATGCAGAGCATGGTGGTGGAAGTGTCGTGGGGATTTAGACTCTCTTCCGCGGTCGCGTTGTCGCTCGGCATCATCGGCCTCCTCTTCGCGTACTCCGGGACGCACGCCGTCGTCTCATTCCTGGTGGCACAGCGGACACGCGAGTTTGGCGTCCGCATGGTGCTCGGCGCCACCGTCTGGCGGATCATGTGGGAGATGCTGCTACAGATGTCTCGTACGGCCTTGATTGGTCTTGCCGTGGGGTTGGCTGTCGCGGCTGGCCTGGCCCGGCTGCTCGTCGCTTCAGCCCCGATCCTGGAATTCGGTGCGCGCCCGTTCGTCGTCGGCGCGGTAATTGTGTTGACCGCGGCCATCGTCGCCGCGCTGGGACCCCTGCGCGGCGCCGCGCGCATCGATCCTGCGCATGCCCTTCGGGCGGAGTGACCATCGTGAGCAGAGGGCAACACTCTTCATGAAGCCAAAGCACGTTAAGCGACGCGGTCCTTCGTCCGGCACGTCCAGATGCCGAAGCGATTGCCCGGCTCCAGAGGGAGAGCTGGGACGGACCTATCGCGAGATGATGAGCGACGAATTCCCCGATGGCGCGGGCTTCATCTGCGGGTTTGCCGATCACGACCCATGTGGAGGCTCGAACATCAACAATCTCCACGTCGCCGCCACCACGCACGGCCGTGGAATCGGAACGGCGTTGATGCTCGCCCGCCGGAGAAGACAAGTTGCCGGGATACCCGTTTGTCAACAGCTAAGCACGATACATAACGAGTAGTCGCCAAGTGGCGAGCGACTCCACTCCTGTGCGTGTGGGGTGTAGCAGTTTTCCCCTCCTAATAGCTAACCCCGCCAAGGCTGGGCCCGTTCAGAACATCAGAGTGAACTGCAGGGCCGTTATCACGACTACTGGAGCTCGAACTGGCTTGCCGTTGACGAGCGCGGGCGTGAACTCCCAGCGCACGACCGCATCCCGAGCGGCCCCGTCGAGCAACGGAATCGACCGCAGCACGCGAGCCTCGCTCACGTGTCCGTCCGGCTCGACATGCGCCTCGACAATCACCGTCCCCTGGACGCGCGCCGACTGGGCGATCGGAGGGTACACGGGCGCCTCATAGTTCACTTTCCTTGGTCCAACGACTTGTACAGTGCCGGCGACGGTAAGACCATCCCACAGCAGACGCGCCTCCTTCGACGGCGCGAAGAACCCGAACTTCACGTCGAAGGTGATCGAGCCATTAGCGGGAGCGGCATATGTCCACTGCCGAACGGCCTCGATCGCAGAGGTGACAGCGCCCTCGTAATTGGCCGCCTCGAATCGGCGACCCTCCATGATTGGCGAAAAGGCGAGAATCTCCCCTCCGTCCGGCTTCGCGATGAAAAAGTTGTAGGATTCGCGTGCGGGCCCCAGCGGGCGTACCTCACCGACTCGACCTTCATCGTCGAGCGTGACTCGCAACTCTACGAGTAGCGGTGGAAATGCAATCGCCGGACCCTGCGACGCAACGTAGCGTGTGCGGAGCGGGAGTGGGTTTTGAGCCATATTCGGCTTGGCGTTCCGCTCGAGTGGTCCTGGTTCAGGGCCTTGAGTCGTGATCGTCGCAGTCGCTGTCGCGACCAGGAACGCCAAAACGCCGCACCAGACGACGACTCGAGTTCGGCGCACGCTTGATTCCTCCGGCCTCGCCCAGCCCTGATTCCTGATTCCTTCTGATTTCAGTCCGGCACGTAAGCGATCATCATGCTTCGGAGAGCGCCGTAGGTGAACGCGGACGGATCGCCAAACTCGGACGTGTATTCCTTGAGCGGGTTCTTTGCCACCGCATCTTCCGGACCGAGCCCGCTGTTCAAGTAGCCGATCATCGTCGTGAACAGCTTCTGATACATGTCGCGGTGCCGGACGATGTCGGCGCCGGTCATCATGCGGCCGTTGGCAGCGACGACGCGCGTATCGGGCTTGACGAGATCGGCAAGGTGTTCGACCGCGCGGACGCGACCGCCGAGCCACGCGCCGTTGCGATAGTCGAGCAGCGGCCATTCTTCCGCAGACACGACGCCGCCGACAGCCAGCAGATTCATCTTCGGGACGTGCACGAAGAGGTCGCCGTCGGTGTGCGCCGCGGGCATATAGCCGTACTCGATCTGCTGCCCCGCGAACTCCATCGAGCCATCACCACGCGTCGTCTTGTTCGGGCGCGCCGCGTCCGGCAGCGGCGGTCTGCGGCCCTTGAACCCGATCGAGTTGTAGATCGTGGTGCTCAACGCGGACTTCGTCTTCTCGTGCGCGAAGATGACGCCGCCCGCACGGCCGACTGCTTCGTTGGCGCCGGTCTGCTCGGGATGCCAGTGCGTGTTGATCAGCGTGTTGATGCGCGTGCTCTTGGTCGCGCTCTTCACGGCTGCGATCAGCGCGTCCGCATTGGCGGCCAGGCCGCCGTCGATCATCAACGCGCCGTCAGGTCCGGGGATCGCGATCACGTTGCATCCGGCGCCCTGGAGCAGCGTCGCGCCTCCAAGATCAGTTGTGGCGATTCTTGGAGCGGCTTGCGCGAAGAGCCGGGTCTGAAGACCTGCCTCTACGAGTCCACAACCGAGCGCGGTAGCGCCGGCATAAAGGAAGCCTCGGCGCGACAGGGTCCGGCTAAAGCCGGACACTACGACTGCCTCAGTCGGTCTTGGGTTTGTAGACGGGTTCATGAACTCGGGATTCACCAAGGGGCCAGATGTCTTCCCAGACGCCCTGCGGTGGCCCGAGCACCGGCCACTCGGGGCTCTTCGCCATCAGCTTCGTCGCGCCCAGTTCGCGGAGCAGCGCCGCTTCGTCCTTGTAGATTGGCGTCTGCAGCGCCATGAACGGCATGAAGCCTCGCGACTGCGTGTAGTCGAGCGCCGTGAGGCCGTCCTGATCGACGGCGTCCATGTCGATCTTGAAGGAGGCAAGCAGCTTGATCACTTCCTTGTAGCGCTTGCGGACGGCATAGTGCAGCACGGTGCCGCCGCGGATCTCCTCTTCGTGATTGATCAGCGCGATGACGTTGACGTCGGTGCCGGCTTTCTGCAGGACCTTGATCAGTTCCAGCGCCTGGTTCTCAGGAGCGCGACCGGCGAGCACGGCGTGGATCGGCGTCTGGCGGTCCGCAGTGGAGAGCGTCGCGTCGGCGCCGTGTTCCAGCAGGAGCTTCACGATCTCGAGATCGTTGTTGACGGCCGCGCGGATGAGCGGCGTGGAGCCGCGCGTATAGACGGCGCCGCGCACGTTCGCCGGCTTGAAGAACAGCTGCATGTTCGGATTGGCCCCGCGCTCGAGGAGCAGCGTGACGATCGCGAGCCCGGTGGTCCCGTTCTGCGGATCGATCGATGCGTGTCCGCCATCGATGCGACTGCGCAGATCGACTGCGGTCAACAGCGGCGATTCTCCGAAGATGTCCCACTGATTGACGTCGGCGCCGGCGGCGATCAGTTGCTTCGCGAGATCCCAGTTCGCATTCATGATCGCGACGAGCAGCGGCGACGCGCCATCGGGATCGGGAAGATCGATGTCCACTTTGTTCTCGAGCAGGACGTTCACGCACGCACTGCAGTTCTCGCGTGCGGCGTAGAGCAGGGGAGTGAGCCCACCGCTGTCGAGGCTCTTGGGACGGCCTTCCGCGGTCACATGACGCTGATAGTCGCGATCGATTGAGGCCGCGTTGACGTCCGCACCCTTGGAGATCAGCAACTGCATCATCTCCGGATGCCGGCGCGCAGACGCCCACATCAGCGCGGTTTGTCCACCCCACTTCTCTTTCGCGTCGACGGTGGCGCCATGATCCAGCAGCAGCTTCGCCGCTTCGACGTTGCCGGTTCTCGCAACCGTCATCAACGCCGTTTGCCCTTCGGGATTGGGCGAGTCGGCGTTGGCGCCGGCCTCGAGCAGCACTTTCAGAATGTCGGTGTTGGCGACTTCGGCCGCGAGCGTCATCGGGGTCGCGCCGTAGCTGTTGGCGAGCGCGACGTTCGCGCCGGCGCGGAGAAGGCGTCTGGTTTCGGCGACGTCGCCGTTGTAGACCGCCCACTGCAGCGGAGTGCTGCCGTCGACTCCGCGGCGGTTCACATCCGCGCCGCGGGTGGTCGAGGGGCGCTGTCCCGCCGAAGCCTTGGCGGAGGCGGAGGTGGTTTGCGCGTATCCCGACGACGCCGCCAATGCCACGGTGGCGGCCACGGCAATGGCTCGCGCGATCGAGACGGCGGGGCTGGAAAGCAAGACCGCCCTACACTTCCGAGAAGGCGCCGGTGTTGTCGGCGAATTTTTCGATCTCTTCGACCGGAATGCCCGCGCGGTTCAGCATCGTCACCAGGATGTTCGCGTGTGGCGTGTCCTGCTTGTAGTGGAGATGCTGGTTGCCTTTGAGGCCGCCGCCGCGGCCGATCAGCGCCTGCGGAAGCGGATCGTTGTTGTGCGCATCGCTGTTCGCCATGTTGCTGCCGAACAGGATGAGCGAATGATCGAGCACGGAGCCGTCGCCCTCGCGCATATCGGCGAGGCGTTTCACGAACTTCGCGAACACGGCGGTATGGTAGTTCTGGATCTTTCTCAGGTTGGCGATGCGGTCCGGGAAACCACCCCAGTGCGAGGTCGGGTGGAACGCCTCATGGACGTCGAGGTTCGGATACGTCCGCATGCTCGCTTCTTCGACCATCTTCATCGTCGTCACTTTGGTGCGGTTGGTCTGCCATGCGAGCGCCATCATCTCGAACTGCACGCCGAGCAGCTCACCGAAGTCCTCCGGCGGACCGAGCGGTGCACCGGGCAGATCGTCCATCGAGTGGGCGTTCTGCTCGAGTTTCTGCACGCGCAGCTCGATCTCGCGGACCGAATCCAGGTAGTCGCTCACTCTCGCCCGGTCCGCCGTATCGAGCTTGCGATTCAGGCTGGCGGTCGCGTCTCTGACGTAGTCGAGCAGACTGTCCGTCGTCTTGAGAATGGCCTCGCGTTCTTCTTTCGTGTCGCCCTGGCCGAACAAACCGAAGAACACCTTCCGTGGATTGTTTTCCATCGGCAGCGGCTGATTCGGCGTCCGGAACGAGATCATGCCGCCCGGCTCCGCGCAGAGCTCCAGCGACGGCAGCGACGTTTCCTTACCGAGATGTCGCGCGGCAATCTGGTCGACGGTGATACCAACACCTGTCTTCGGATCGCGCCGGCGCGGGCCGATGCAGTTCAACCACGTCTCCTCGATGATCCCGTGCGGGCTCGAGCTCTCGCCGCCCTTGTTGCGCAGACCGCTGACGACGGTCACGTACTCGCGCAGCGGTTTCAGCGGCTCGAGGATGAACGGGAAGTCGAAATCGCGACCCGTCTGCTTCGGCTGCCACTCGTCCTGAAGCGCGCCGTGCGGGAAGTACACGAAGCCCAGACGCGGGCTCGCGGCCGCGACCGTCTGCGCCAACGCGGTGCCTGCCGGGATCATCGCATCCAGCAACGGGAGCGCGATGGTCGCGCCGGCGCCCTTGAGCACCGCGCGTCGTGACAGATGCTTGCCAGAGAGGAACATGATCAGACGCCTCCAGTGGTCTGATTCGACCCAGGTTTTGCCGGCACTGCTTCGTGGATATCCACTTCCTTCTTGCGAAACGCATCGCTCGTGATCACGCCAAGGACGATCGACTTGAACGTGTAGTTGTCCGTGGCTGCTTTGCGGACGATGCGGCGGACCGTGGGCATGTCGTGATAGTCGAGGCTTCGACCCAGGGCGTAGGTCATCAGGTTTTCCGTGAGCGCTTGCACGAACTGATGATCGGGTCGGTTGACCAGCGTTCGTCGAAGATCCTCAGGTCCTTTGATCGTCGTGCCATCCGGCAGTTGACCGGTGGAATCGATTGGCGTGAGCGTGTCGGGATCGTTGGCGCGGAACTGACCCACCGCGCTGAAGTTTTCCAACGCCAACCCGAGCGGATCCATGGCGCCGTGACACGCGGCACACGTCGGACTCGCGCGATGCTGTTCGAGCCTCGCCCTCAGCGTTTTCGCGGGCTGACCGCGTCTGTTCTCGGGCAGCGTCGGGACGTTGAGCGGTGGTTCGGGCGGCGGCGCGCCGAGAAGGCGATCGAGTATCCAGGCGCCGCGCAGCACGGGCGAAGTGCGATTGGGATACGCGGTCATCATCAGGATTGCGCCTTTGCCCAACAGCCCGTAGCGTGCCGGGTTTTCGAGTGTCACGCGACGGAAGTGGGCACCCTTCACCGACTCGATGCCGTAGAGCATCGCGAGGCGTTCGTTGAGGAAGGTGTAGTCGGCGGTCAGCAGTTCGAACACGTTTCGATCACTGCGCAGGACGCTGTCGACGAACTGGCGGAGTTCTTCCTTGAACAACGCGCGCGGATCGAGCAGGCCGCTCGCCTGCGGGAACTGCGCTCGGTCCGGAGTGATCTCGTCCAGCTTGGACAGGTGCAGCCATTGGAATGCGAAATCGTTGCTGAGAGATTTCGCACGCGGGTCGGCAAGCATCCGGCTCACCTGCGCCGCCAATACGTCGGGCTTGCTGAGCCGCGATTCGGCCGCGACCTTCAGCAGCTCGTCATCCGGCAGACTGCTCCACAGGAAGAAGGAGAGTCGCGACGCCATCTCGAGATCCGTCAGCGTGCGAGTGGCGCTCGTCCCCACTCCACCCTCTGCGCGATAGAGGAAGTGCGGGCTCGCCAGGATCGCGCTGAGTGCGTCGCGCACGCCACCTTCGAAGCCTCCGTTGACGTATCCCGCCTTGTAGAAGGCCATCAAGGGATTGACGTCCTCAGCGGTCACCGGACGACGGAACGCGCGGCGCGCCAGGTTCTCGACGATCTTGCTGGCACACGTAATCTCTTCGCGTGAGGTCTTAGGCTCACAGACAAAAATCTTCGCTCGACTCGCGGACTGGCTCATGCCGGTCACGGAGAGCGGCCCGCGGATCTGCAACGCATGTGCGGCCTGGATGCGCTCCTGGCCACCCTCGAGCGCCACGGTGCGAACACGCTCGTCGCTCTCGGCGAAGCTGCGCTGCACGAACGTGATCGCCAGCTTGTGCTGCCCCGCGGTGGCGTGAAAGCGGATCTTCCGCAACCGTCCGTTGATCGCTTCGACCGCGGGATCGAGCGTCTGATCGATCGCCTTGTGGTCGGCCTCGCCGCCGATGGTGGTGCGATAGAACTCCTTGCCGTCGAGCAGCGCGATGACGGTGTTCTCGAACTCCATGCGCGGCACTTCGCGCGCCAGCGCCATGTCGCCGATCGTCAGCTCGTAGTCGCCGTCGGCAGGGAAGTTGTGTTCGGCGACGAAACCACCCCGCGTGCCGAAGGGCATGCCTTCGATGTGATGCTGCTGCCTGCCGGTGCCGGGAGCGCCCTGCGGCGGCAGCGAGATCACCATGTTGGCGACGTCGCCGTAGGTGGTCGTTTCGGCGGGAGCCTTGGGGTTGCCGATCGCCTCGAGCGCGACCGCGCGCGCGGCGTAGATGTACTGGTCGATGAAGTTGGGCGACACCTGCAGGGCGGCAGCGTTGTTGTCGAAGTTGCCCTTGACGTTGTCCTCGGGCAGCCACGCCTTGGCATCGATATCGAGTCCGAGCAGATCGCGTATCGCGTACCCGTACTCGCGGCGGTTGAGACGACGCAGCGGTACTCGTCCAGGTGTGCTCGTCGTGGCCGCGGTGTCGATCTTGTTCTCGAGCCAGGAGACGAATTCGGCGGTCGCGTGACTATCAGGGCGTTTGGCACTGGCGGGCGGCATCAGACCCCCACGCAGCTTGCGGATCACTTTCTCGGCAATCTCCGCGCTCTGATCAACGGAGTCGAGGTTCAATTGCGACAACGCCAGGCCGCCTGACTTCACCCGATCGCTGTGGCAGCCCATGCAGTACTGATCGATGAGGGCGCGCTGCGGCGAGACCGGTGTCTCGGCGGGCGAGGCAGCCGGTGTCGGACTGGCGGTCTGTGCTTCTGTGGACTGTCCTCCAGAAATGACCTCCGACCCCGTTTTCGGAGCAGGAGCCGCCGATTGCGCGCGCCCCTCCGACCATCGGTCGGCTACTACAACGAGGTAGAGCAGGACAGCCACCGTGGCGACAGCGGTTCTCATTCCCCTCCTCATAGGTCCGGTCACACGTGCCCACACGAAGTCTAGCCGGGCGCCCGCGAGGGCACAAGATCAATAGATCACCCTATTTGGGTGAATTCAGGGGCGGAGAATGCGAGCCCGAACGGAGAAATCTCGAGCGTAGCCCGATTGCGCGCGGGCGAGGGGCTGCAGGCGCACGGAGTCTTCGTCTTCTTTTCTCGTGTCTCGTACGTAGTGTCAGCGGTCGAGTAGCGACGGAGGCCGCGAAGATTCCTGGCCACGGAGATCACGGAGGACACGGAGGCGGAAGACACGGAGGAATACGGCCACAAAGTCACCAGGCGCATGATCTGAGCCACCGAGGTTGTCAATGCTTCGAGTTCGATGCCGCGATCTAGACTTCTGCGTCTTCGTCAGTGTGAATCGTCGTGATCGTTGTGGCCAGACTTCTCCGTACGTTTTCAGGAGCCGATGACCTTGACTCAGAAAAGTGTGTTCTTGAGTCTCAATCCTCGCGACCGGAAGAAGATCCAGGTTCTTATCGCTGTGATCGCGAGTCTTCAAGCCCTCGAGTTCTTGATCGGGGGGCATCGGGTCATTGCCCCGCTGCCGGCAATTCTCGGAAATCTGGTCCTGCTTTATTGGTCAGCGGCGCCTCAGAAGGCGTGGAACTGGTTCTTCACGTTCATTCCGTACATTTGCGTGATTAGTCTGGTGTTCGATTGTTTGGCTCTATATCGTGCCTGGGCAGGCGAGCCGATCTTGGCAAGCTCCGTAGTCGTGATCGGCATACGGCTCGCGGTGCTCGCATTCTCGGCACCTGCCGTGGTCGGGTACCAGATCGAGGTTCGGAAGCAGCTCGCGCGCGATCGTGAATCGACCAGTGGTACAGATCAGGCGTCCTGATTCGCAACGATGGGGACAAACGCGGTCCGGCGGTCGTGGTGTCCCTCGGACCGTCTCTCCATT
>DATFRP010000284.1:0-79884 GCA_035263125.1 Vicinamibacterales bacterium | reverse complement strand
GCGTGGGACCTGAACCACGACGATCTGATCGACGCACCGAAGTGGATGGAGAATGCGCGATTCGATATCGTCGCGCGGGCGTTCGCTTCCACGAAACAGTTGGACATGCCACCGATCGAGATCGACACGCTCCGGCAGATGGTGCGCACGCTGCTGATCGAGCGCTTCAAGATGAAGATGCACTTCGAGGATCGACCGGTATCCGCGTACACGATGACAGTATCGGACAAGCCGAAACTGACCAAGGCCGATCCGGCCGGACGCACGAGGTGTTTCGACGGACCCGCCCCGGGCGCCCCGGATCTGCGCACGAAGTTTCCCACTCGGAACCGTTTGATCACCTGTCAGAACATCACGATGCCCCTGTTCGCCGAGCGCCTGCTCGCGATGGCAAACGGCTACGTCCAGATTCCGATCCTCGACAAGACGGGGCTCGAAGGAGGATGGGATCTCGCCGTCAATTTCAGCGGCATCAACATCTTTCAGGGCAACCCGGGGCGCGGCGGCGACGCAGGTCCGGCTGCCGGCGCGGGCGGCGGTGCATTCGCAGCATCGGATCCGAACGGCGCGATCTCGCTGCCCGAAGCGCTCGATAAACAGCTTGGCCTCAAGCTCGAGATGCAGAAGCGCCCGGTCCCCGTGATGGTGATCGACTCGATGGCGGAAAAGCCGACCGATAACTGAGCGGGGATCACGGAGCAGTAGCGGAGGGGACGGAGGGGACGGAGGAAACGGATTAACAGGAGAAACGGAGAAACGCATCAACACGGAGGCAACGGGGGAAACAGAGAAGAACAATTCATACTCCGTTTGCTCCGTTACCTGCGGGGACAACGGAGAAAACAGAGGAAACATGAGTCTCACGTCTTCGTGATCAAGAATTCCGTTGCCCCCGTTTCCCCCGCTATCCCCGTGTGATCCCGTTTCCCCCGTCGCCCCCCGATTCCTTCAGTACTCTAGAAAAGTCAGCTGAATCGACCCGCTTTTCGTACCAGGCTCTTCGTCAATGACCTGGGCACCGTGCGCTTAACGTTGGCGGTTCTGAAGTTGTCCTCGAACCCCTGCTTTCGCACGAACGTGTACGGGACGGGCCCATCGTTTCGATCGTCGCGATCGGTGAACATGCCCTCGAACTCGAGGACGCCTCCGTCCCAGTCCCGGTGCAAGGCGAAGCCACCGATGGGAACGCAAGCCCGGACAGAACGGCAAACCCGAGAATGTTGATGATCGCCTTCTTGTTTCTTTTCGTGTCTCCACTTCATCCCGAGCCGTCCCTAGACGTCGCGAATGGACCACCGTGCTAGTATCGCGCCGGAATTGGCTTGCGAGCTTCGGCGCTCTCCGCTGCGGGACACGCGGAGGCGGTTACCCCGGTGGGCGATAGCGGCGGCCGCTATTGCCGTCGGTCTTCTGGTCGACGGCGCGAGCGGGACCGCTGCGCGCCAGCGGCTGCGATCGCCTGCGTCTTCGACACCTGTCTTTCGTGACGTGGCCCGCGAGGCCGGGCTGGATTTCATCCACGTCAATGGAGCCAGCGCAGAGAAGTTCCTGCCTGAGATCATCGGGGCCGGTGGCCTCTTCCTCGACTTCGACAACGACGGATGGCTCGACGTGTTTCTCGTCGACGGCGGCTCGTTCGCCGATCCGGCAGTGGCCCGGCGTGCGCGCCATCGACTGTATCGGAACCGCCGCAACGGAACGTTCGAGGACGTGACGGACGGCTCGAACATCCGTCACCGCGACTACGGGATGGGGGCGTGCGCCGGCGACGTCGACAACGATGGTCTCATCGACCTGTACATCACGAACATCGGCCCGAACGCCCTCTATCGCAATACCGGAGGCGGACGGTTCGCCGAAGTGCCAAACGCCGGCGGGGCTGGCTCCGCGCTGTGGAGCACGAGCTGCGCGTTTGTCGACATCGATCGGGACGGAGACCTCGATCTCTTCGTCACCAACTACGTCGACACGTCGCGATCGAATGAGTTCTGTGGGTTTGCGGGGCCGCCGGCCGTCCGCGACTACTGCCACCCGCTCGTGTATCCACCGCTGCCAAACGTGCTGTACAGGAACAACGGCAAGGGCACGTTCGAAGACATCAGCGCGCAGGCGGGCATCGCTCGATACCGTGGAAACGGTCTCGGAGTAGCGGTCAGCGACGTGGACGAGGACGGCTGGCCCGACGTTTTCGTGGCCAACGACAGCACGCCGAACTTTCTCTTTCACAACAACAAGAATGGATCCTTCACGGAGATCGCCACCCTGGCCGGAGTGGCGGTGGCCTCAGACGGCAAGGCCCGCGCGGGAATGGGAACTGCGTTCGGCGATTTCGGCGGGACCGGGCACCTGGGACTCGTGGTCACGAACCACGAAACCGAGATGCACAGCCTGTTTCTGAACCTCGGCGAGCGGCTGTTTTCGGACGTCACCATGCATAGCGGCGTCGGACCCGTGACGCGTCCGTATGTCGGCTTCGGCGTCGTGTTCTTCGACTACGACAACGACACGCGGCTCGACATCGCGATCGTCAACGGCCACGTCATGGCCAACGTTGGCCAGGTCCGGGCGCGCGGCAAGCTCGCGCAGCGAAAACTGCTCCTGAGAAACGTCGGGGAGCGTTTCGTGGACGCAACGAAGGAAGGCGGTCCGGGCTTCGCGCTGGAGGGGGTGGGCCGCGCGCTCGCGGCCGGCGACGTGGACAACGACGGCGATCTCGATCTGCTCGTCACCAACAACGGCGACCGTCCCAACCTCCTGCTGAATGAAGGCCCGGTCCGCCGCGGCGCGGAGGCGGCCGGCAACGCGGCCAATGCGCTATTGGTGCAGGTGGTCGGCACGACGAGCAACCGCAGCGGCATCGGTGCGAGGCTGACGCTCACGGCGGGCGGACGCCGTCAGGTTCGCGAGGTACAGTCCGGATCCAGCTATCTCGCTCAGAACGATCTGCGCGCGCACTTCGGGCTGGGCCCGGCGGATCGGGCAGAACGTCTCGAGATCCGCTGGCCCGACGGCTCGACCGAAGTCGTCGAGAATCTGCCGGCGAATCACGTGATCACTATTCGGCAAGGAAAAGGAATCGTCGGGCGGGCGCCTCTGGCCCGTTGAGGGCGACACGTTTTCAGACATGAACGCACCGCGCCTCATCTCGTCGTTGGTGCTCGTGGCGCTCGCCATCCCTTCCACCGCCGTCGCGCAGAGAGATAGCTTCCTCGCGGCGTTCGTGCAGTTTTACGAGACGCTGCGAGGCGCATATGGCGACGAAGGTCCCCAGCTCGTCGCGCAGCTCGAGAGGATGACGACGGCTCTGGCGGCATGGGACCGCCAGATCCGCGACGCCGAAAGCCAGCTGCAGCCTCGCCTGAAAGACGCCGATGTGCAGACGGCCCTCGAGGTCCACACGATTCTGGCGTCGCTCTATCTGGAACGAGGGCGTTTCGACGAAGCCCTGCGGGAGTTTGAAGCAGACATCAAGATCGATCCCACGCGCGCGGCGTTTCATCGATACAAGGGGATGATCCATCAGGCCATCCCGCGACCTGCCAACGCGGCCGATGCGTTCCGCGCGACGTGGCTCCTCGACCCGGCTGATCCGCAGAACATCTACCGTCTCCTCGTGTACCGGTCCGACAGCACGACCGCGCCGGAGATCGAAAAGGCGCTTGCCTCGTTCTCACAGATCGAGGGCGAGCTGATCCGACTCGGGCGGCGCGCCCCGTCCCCGTTTCGGACGACACAAGCCATCGACGACGACGCGGGCGGCGGGATGGGATTCGTGCCGCCGACCTATGCGCGTGGATTCTCGCTGCTGCAGCGGGGAGAGTACGAGCAAGGACTTGCGGCGCTCCGCGCCGCGGTCGCAGCCGATCCACTCGTTGCCGACACTGTGTCCCGCACGGAGCCGATGGCGCAAGGTATCGCCGCGCTGCGGCAGGGCTTAGTGGATGCCGCAATCGATCGCTTCGAGACTGCTGTTGCACGCAGCGCTGATTCGTCCGAGGCGCACAGGGTGCTCGGAACGGCGTACGGAATCCGCGGCGATGTGGCGAAGAGCGTGCAGCATCTCCGCGATGCCGTGCGACTGAACCCGCGAGACGAACGAAGTTGGCTCACGCTCGCCAGTACGCTGGAAGACACGGGCGAGCTTGCGGAAGCCGTAACTGTGCTGCGATCCGCGATCGCCATGCTGCCCGACTCGGGCGCGCTGCGATCGCGCCTCGCGGGTGCACGCCGCCAAGCGACCGACGAGTCCGATCTCGACCTGCTCTCGATTGCGGATCGCCTCGTCCTGTTCGCGGGAAAGGGCGAGCTGTTGGGCCAGATGGCAGCGATGGCTCAAGCGCACCTGGACTACGAACGGGCCGTGAAACTGCTCGAGCTGCGTGTGGCGCTCACGCCGAACAACGCCGCGGCGCACAAGGCGCTCGGCCGGGCGTACGTCGATCAGAGCCGCGAGGAGGTCGGGTACGCGGAACTCGTGACAGCGCTCCTCCTCGATCCACTCGACGCTGAGACGTTGACCTCGCTCGGTCGGCTGCACCTAGCGGCGGGCCGCGCCGCGCAGGCGGTTGCGGCCCTGGAGAGGGCACTGGCGCTCGATGCTCGCAACAGCCAGGCGCTGAACGCGCTCGGCAACGCGCTGATCCGCACTGGCAGAACGGCCGAGGGACAGCAGCGCCTCGAGGAGTCGGTGCGCTGGCAGGCGCTGGACCTCGAGGATCAGCGGAGCAAACGCACCGCCGCCATGCTGTCGGTGCAGGCCGCGATCCACGTATCGAAGGGGGAGTACGACGCCGCGATCGACACCTGGAAGCAAGCGATCACGATCCGGCGCGACAGCGTGGGCCCTTTCCAGATCGCCGACGCGTTGATCAAGGCCGGCCGGCTCGAGGAGGCATCCGCGGTGCTGCAGGCGGCGATCCCATCGAATCCCCGGCCGGAGGTGCATCGCCGGCTCGCGGAGGTGTACGCGGCAATCGGCCGAACCGAGGAGAGTGCGCGGGAACGCCGAGTGTACGCGACACAGCGCCTCGAGGAGCTCCGACGCGGCGGCTAGAGCGCTGTGATCAGCGCGTTTCGAGTTATTACCGCGTATCGAGTCGTTAGGGTATTGACAGGCTCGGACAGGAGGCGTAAATAGGCACCACGCCTAACGCAAAATTAACAAACTTCACAACATCTTTACGCCGGTCAGCGGGGTCGTCACTCAAAACGGATCTGAGGAGGAAAGATGCCACGAGCCCTTCGGGTAACCCTCACGGTCGCAGTGCTGGCATTGATGGCGGGATCGGCCTTTGCCCAGCAGGGCCAGATCGCCGGCACGGTTCGCGATACATCGGGAGCAGTCATCCCCGGTGTGACCGTTGAAGTCACGAGCCCGGCGCTGATCGAAAAAGTGCGCTCCGCGACGACGGACAACTTGGGGCAGTATCGAATCACCAACCTGCCTGTCGGCACATATTCCGCGACGTTCACACTCTCGGGGTTCACGAAGCAGCAGCGTGACAACATCGTGATCACCACCAATTTCACGGCTCCCGTCAATGCCACGATGGCTGTCGGCCAGCTGGCCGAGACCGTCACCGTGGTGAGCGAAGCGCCGACCGTTGACGTGCAGAGCTCGCGTCAGGTCGCGACGTTTGCCGGGGCGGAGATTCGCGAGCTCCCGACGACGCGCAACATCCGCAGCGTGCTGACGCTGACGCCGGGTCTGACTAATACCGGCCTTGGCGCCGACTGCGTCGGCGGTGTCGGCGTCTGGTGCAACAACAACATCTACAACCTGAGCGCGCACACGGCCAGCAACGACACCGACGGTGGCACGCAGGGCCGCGTCATGGTGGACGGAACGATCATCAATACTGGCGGGGGCGCCGGCATCATGGGCATGACCGGCGGCTATGTCGCCGACGTCGCCAACGCCCAGGAGGTCAGCGTTCAGATCTCCGGGGGACTGGGCGAGTCGGAAACCGGGGGCGCGACGATCAACATCGTTCCGCGCACCGGCGGCAACACGTTCGCGGGCAACTACTTCGTCACCTACACGCAGGGCGATTACAGCACGAATGGCGACCTGCGCGATGGTGGGTTGTTCGGCGGTTCGTGGTTTTCGCAGAACAACGGCAATCATCCCGAGATCAGCAACGGTTATCCGCTCATCCGCGACTACGACACGTCGGCCGCGTTCGGCGGACCGATCAAGAAGGACCGCCTGTGGTTCTTCTCTGCGGCGCGCGCCTGGCAGAAGAACGCGTGGAGCCGGCAGCAAGACCGCATCTGGGACAACAAGAACGCCGGCCTCTGGGGCCAGAACTACCAACCAGATCGGTCGACGCCGGCGCTGCAGCTGCTCAACTGGACGCGCAACGCCAACACGCGCATCACGACTCAGGCGACGCAGAAAAACAAGGTCAACTTCTTCTGGGATGAGGGATACACCTGTCAGGATCCGTGCGACGGCTCGGTGGCGCCGTGGACGGCGCGAGACGGCTGGTGGTCGGGTCAGGTGCATCCGGCCCGGCTGATCCAGGCGGGGTGGACGAATCCGCTGACGAACGTGATCCTGCTCGAAGCAGGGTTGTCGGCGAACCGGCAGCTCTACGACTTCTCGCAGCATCGCTACTTTACGCCCAATCCGGACATTCCTCGAGTGACCGAATTCGGCACGACCGTCGGCATGGACGCGACAGGCCCGCTCAATGCCACGGACTTCCGCCTCTTCGGCGTGCCCTCGGGACCGTGGTCCGACGGTATCGGCGGCGCGGCGGAGCAGCGACAGCTCAATGACTGGCGGCCGCGCGCCTCGTTCTCGTACGTCACCGGCACGCACAACGCCAAGTTCGGGTACGACGGCGGCTACTTCGCGCAGACTCGGTCCAACAGAACCAACAGCGTGCGCCTGGAGTATCGCTATGACACGCCGACCGCGGCAGACTGCGTGACCTTTGCTCCGACGGCCGCCAACCCGTACCCCTGCGGCAACACGAGCCGCTATTACCCGAGCGATCCGTTCAACCTTGCGCTGCGACCGGTGCCAACGCGAGTCAAAATCAATACGGGCCCTTCAACCATCGATAACCGCGTCGGCTACAACGGCTTCTACGCGCAGGATCAGTGGACGCTGAAACGACTCACGCTCAGCGGCGGTGTCCGCTACGACCACGCGTTCAGCAGCTACCCCTCTACGTGCATTGGCAAGGACGGCAACAGTCTCGGCTCCAGCGGCAACGAACCCTATGTCCCCGTGCAGGTCGGCGGAGAGTTTGCCGGACAGCGCAGTTGGTGCACGCCTGAGACCGATGGCGTTTCCTACCACGACGTCACACCGCGGTGGGCCGTGACGTGGGATGTGTTCGGCACCGGCAAGACGTCGGTCAAGTGGAACATGGGCAAATATCTGTCGGGGGCGGCGATCAACGGCATCTACGCCGACGCCAACCCGGCTCAGCGAACGGCCAACACCTACTGGCGTTCCTGGACCGACCTGAACGGCAACCGCATCGTCGACTGCGACCTGCTCGATTTCAACGCGCAGGACAGAAGCGGGTCGGGCGGAGACATCTGCGGCGGGCCAGGCTCGGTCGTGACAATTCCTGACGCATCCTCTGTAACCGCTGCGAGGAATTACGGGCGCGATCCGCTCAGCCTCGACTCGAGTGGTACGCCGATTGGCCTCCAGACGACACAGTGCGGACGCAGAGAAGCGGGGATCCCGGCCGCTGTCCAGGCATACTGCGACGTCTCCGACCAGAACCTGCTCGACGGCATGGGCAAGCGTCGCTCCGAGTGGCAGTACGGCATCGGTATCCAGCACGAAGTCCTGCCGCGCCTGTCTGCGGAGGTGACCTACAACCGCAGGAACTACTCGAACCTGACGGTGACCGATCAACTCGGGATCGGGTGTGATCGATTCAACGGTGCACAGGACATGACCGCGTGCCAGAACGGCTACCTGAATTACACGTCGGCGAACTACGGTTTCTTCAATGCCGTTGCGCCAAGCAATCCTGGCCTGCCGGGCGGCGGCGGATACGTGATCCGTGGACTGTCCAACCAGAACACGACGCTGCCGGTGTCGCCGGGGTCCGCGGTGACGATCATGGACGCGCTGTCGTACAAGTCGAACTTCGTGGACACGAACTTCGTGTGGCGCGGCACCGAGAAATTCGGCCTTCGCGGCTTGCGCATCAATGGAGGGACCACCACCGGCCGGGCGGTGCGTGACCAGTGCGGCACCATGCTCGACGGCCCGGACGTCCGGCAGCACGACGGCGTGACGCCCTCCTGCAACCCGTATACGCGGTGGGAAACGAACGTCCGTGGCACCGCCACCTACACGATTCCCAAGATCGACGTGCTCGCGAGCACGGTGTTCCAGCGGCGGCTGGGCCCCGAGCGGGCCGCGAACCACGCGTTCACCAAGGACCAGGTGACGTGGGAAGCGAGCAGCGCCGCTCGCGCGACGGCGCCATGCCCGGCCGGCGCGACGGCTGGCCAGGTCGGATGCTTCACGCCGACTGGTAACACGGTTACGGCGACGAGTTACACCGTCAACTTGCTCAATCCGGGTGAGCTGTACGGCCCCGGTTACACCACCTTCGATCTGAAGCTTGGGAAGAACCTCCGGTTCGCCGGCAAGCGTCTCAACGTCGGTGTCGATATCTACAACTTGTTCAACAAGGAGCAGGTGCTGACGTACCAGGACAACTTCGACACCGTTGACAATCCAGCGACGCCGGTCGTCGAGCAATGGGGACAGGCGACTTCGCTGCTGAGCCCGCGCTTCGTGCGTTTGTCGATTCAGTTCGACTTCTAATCGCGAGAGACGCGAAGGGAAGAGAGGCACGGAGAACGGCGAGTCCTCCGTGCCTCTTTTGTTGTTCGGATGATCGGAGGAAGATCCTCATCGATAGTGTTCTATTCGTGGCGCAGCGCCACCAACGGATCCACCGATGAGGCGCGTCGTGCTGGCACCCAGCCGGCAAGCAGTGCTGCAGTACACAGAATCACGGCGGCGAGAGCGAACACACGCGGCTCGGTCGGCGTCAGACCGAAGAGCAGGCTGCGGGCGAGACCGGTCAACATCAGCGCGATACCACCGCCGATGACCACGCCCGGAACGACGATGGCGGCCACGTCGCCGAGGACGAGCCGAATCATCGACCATCGGGTGGCGCCCAACACGTTGCGGACGCCGAACTCGTTGGTGCGTCGCGTCACTTGAAAGGCGAGGGCGCCGAACATCCCCACGGCGGCGAGGACGAGCGCAAGCAAGCCAACCAGTCCACCTATCGTCGCCATCAGCCGCTCGGTGGGAATGCCCTCATCGATCCAGGCGTCGTACGTCATCAGGCGAAAGACGCGCAGGCCGGGGTCGGCGTCGCGAAGGACTCGCTGCACCGCCTGCGCGAG
The DNA here is from genome assembly GCA_035263125.1 of Vicinamibacterales bacterium. GTDB lineage: Bacteria > Acidobacteriota > Vicinamibacteria > Vicinamibacterales > UBA2999 > Gp6-AA40. The sequence continues at coordinate 70,476 of DATFRP010000284.1, read as the reverse complement.
ACGCGACGCGTCACCCTCCAACCGCATGAGATAGTTGAAGCTCTGGTCCTCCATGAGTTGCGTCCACGGCACGTAGAGAGTCCTGAGCGTGCCCTCGCGCAGCCCCTGGTACTTCGCGTTGCCAACGACACCAACGATCTCGTAAGTCAGACCAAGCGTCGTGACATGTCGCCCGATCGCGGACCGTTCGCCGAAGAACGAGCGAGCGAAGCTCTCATTCACGATTGCGACGAACGGTGCCGAGACAGTATCGCGCTCCTCGAACTCCCGTCCTTCGCGCAGAGGCGTCCCCAACGTCGTGAAGTACTGCGGCGCGATCGCGTTGAACGCGACCATCTCGGGTTCAGCCGTTTGCGAGGCATGGCCTTCGACCCGCACGTTGCGATCCCACAGACCTCCGCCGACGGGCAGGATGGCGCCCGCGCTGGCGGACCGAACATCTGGAATCGACCGCAATCCCTCGAGCGCGGACTGTTGTATCACCCGGTTTCGCTCGCGCGGATACGGCCGATCGGCCCTCACCTGCAGGGCGATCAACCCTCGCGTGTCGAACCCTCGATCCACGGCGTACAGCTTGACCAGCGTGCCGACGAACAGCGTCGCTCCAACCACCAGCACCATCGAGATCGCGAACTGCACGACGACGAGCGACTTGCCGAGACGGCTGTGCCCGTGCGCCGGCACTTCCTTCAACGCAGGATTGAGACGCACTCGGAACGCTTGAACCGCGGGAACCAGACCAGCGGCCAGCGAGGCCACCAGCGTGACAAGCGCGGTGAGCGCGAGCACGCGCATGTCTGGGCTCACCGTGAAGTCAATCGGGCGTCCGTTGACGAACAGCGAAAACAGCCGTTCGCTGGCTCGGCCGGCAACGGCAAATCCAAGGGCGCCGCCGAACGCGGCGAGAACCAGGCTCTCAGTGAGAAACTGACGGACAAGACGTCCTCGTCCGGCGCCGATCGCGACGCGAATCGAGATCTCGCGTTGACGCGCGGCGGCGCGCGCCAGCAGCAACCCCGACACGTTCACGCACGCCAGCAGCAGGATCAGGCCGACGATGGCCATCAGGAGCAGCAGCGGCTCGCCGATCTCCTCGCGAATCGTATTGAAACCGTCGGGTGCGTGAAACGCCGCGACGCGCTGACGCAGCATCGCCGCTCGCTCCTGCCGGCTGGACGACTCGGCGGCTTGCGCCTCCGCGATCGGACGATACAGCACCTCGGCTTCGGCCCGCGCCTGCTCGACGGTCGCACCCGGTTTCAATCGCGCCAGCAGCAGCAAGTTGTTGAAGTCCGACGCGACGCGCTGACGTGCCGGCATCATCGGCAACAGTGGCGCCACGACGTCGGGCGGAGTGCCCGGCCGTGCGCCCCGATAGGACGGCGGCATCACACCGACAATCGTGAACACGCGGGCGCGCAGCGTGAACGTGGTCCCGATGGCGTTCGGGCTGCGGCCGAAGCGGCGCAACCAATAGCGGTCGCTGATCACCGCCGCGGGCGAGGCCGGTGACTCGACATCATCGGCAGGCTCGAGCAACCGCCCGGCGGCGGGCTCGAGGCCAAGAACGATGAAGTAGGAGCCGGAGACGAAATCGATCGCCACCGTTTCATCGCTGCCGCCGACGGATACCGTCTGTTCCGAGGTCCGCTGCTGGACGAACGCGCCGGAAATCGCGGCGATGTGATCGCGAAAACGTTCGAACACCGGGTACGAGACCGTGCCGGGACGTCCCTCCCGCATTCGCGTGATGCGGACCAGGCGATCGGGTTCCTCGACTGGCAGCGACCGCAGCATCACCGCGTTGATCAGACTGAAGATGGCGGCGTTGGCGCCAATACCGAGCGCCAACGACAACACCGCGACGGTGGTGAACACAGGTGTCCGACGAAGCGTTCGGATGGCGTACGTCAGGTCTTTCGACAGATCGTCGAGCCAGCGGCCGCGCACGTCGCGGACCGATTCCTCGATTGCCACGGCGTTACCGAATTCCAAGAACGCGCGGCGTTCGGCCGCCTGCCGGTCCATTCCCGCTGCAACGTAGTCGTCGATCACGCGGTCGCGATGAAAACGGAGTTCATCGTTGATGCGCGGTCGCCGGGACGAACGCCTCCACGACATCGCGGGCCTCGCTTTCACTTCATGCGATGGAGCAGCCGAGCCAACGGCAGTTCGTGGTCATTCGGCGGTTCGAAGAATTCCGGAGATCGCCGCCGACAGCCGATCCCAGTTCTCGCTCTGCTCCTCGAGTTGTTTGCGGCCGACCCGCGTCAGCGAGTAGAAGCGCGCGTCGCGGCCGGTGTCCGACGCGGCCCACTCGGCACGCACCCATCCGCGCTTCTCGAGCCGATGCAGCGCCGGATACAGCGAGCCTTGTTGCACCTGGAGCACGTCCTTGGACATCTGCTGCAGCCGCTGGGCGATCGCGTAGCCGTGCGTCGGCCCGAGCGCGACCACCTTCAGGATCAGCATGTCGAGCGTGCCCTGCAGCAGATCGGATTTCTGCGCCTCTCCGGCCATACCAAGGCACTCTACATATGCATATGTAGGATGTCAAGGTGTCATCGTTCCTACGGTGTCGCCGTGCCAGGATCGACGGGAGGTTCGACGATGATGCCGCGTTCGACGTAGATCGGACGTACCAGCCGGCGCAGCACCGGCAGCAGCGACGCGAACCACAGGCCGCTGACGAAGCAGATCAGTCCTCCGATGCGGATGGTCATCTCCGCACCCACGCGTTCTGCGGCCAGCCCGGACAGCAGACTGCCAATCGGCACCGTGCCGAAGAAGGCCATGGTGTAGAAGGCCATCACGCGCCCGCGGAAGCGTTCCTCGACGATGGTCTGAATGATCGTGTTCGTCGATGCCATCTGGACGATGAAGCCGCCGCCGGCGAGCGCCAGCAGCAGCGCGGCCAGCCATACGGTGTGCACCAGAGAAAACAGCACGAGCGAGACCCCGAAGGTGAGCGTCCCGATCAGCATGACGCGGCCCAGACCGACCACGCTGCGCCGCGAGGCGAGGTAGATGCCGCCGAGCAGTGCGCCCACGCCGCTGGCTGCCATCAGAATACCCATGGTGTTCGGTCCGCCGTGCAGTTCCTGCGCGGCGACGGCCGGCATCAGCACGGTATAGGGCACGCCGGCAATGCTCACGATCGCGAGCAGGAGCAGTACGCTGCGAATCGGAATGGAGCCCGTCACGTAGCGCCACCCCGACGAGAGCTCGCGCAACATCGCGACCGGCAGATGTTTCTGTGCGTGCCGTGTGAAGCGCAACAGCAGGATCGAGACGATAACCGCCACATAAGACACCGCGTCGAGCGCGAAACACCAGCCTTCGCCGACCGCGGCGATGATGACGCCGCCGATCGACGGCCCGATGATGCGGCTGCCGTTCACCATGGATGAATTGAGCGCGATCGCGTTCGGGAGGTCCTGACGGTCTTCGACCATGTCCACGACCAGCGCCTGCCGCGCCGGTGTGTCGAACGCGTTGATCGCGCCCTGGAAGAGCTGCAGGATGAGGATCTGCGCGACGGTGATCAGGTTCGTGAGTGTCAGCACGGCCAGCAACGCCGACTGAATGAGTGACAGGACCTGTGTGACGAGCAGAATGCGACGCTTGTCGCCGCGATCGACGAAGACGCCGGCAAACGGCGTCAGCAGGAGGGTCGGAATCTGTCCACAGAATCCGACGATACCGAGGAGCAGCTCGGAGCCGGTGAGGCGATAGACCAGCCAGCTCGTGGCGACGCGGGTGATCCAGGTGCCGACGAGCGAGACGCTCTGACCGCTGAAGAACAGCCGGTAATTGCGGTGGCGCAATGCGCGCGCGAGGCGGGGGAGGGTGACCGGCATCTTCACTCGACGCTGCGAGGTCCCGGCCGCTGGAGAAATTTCATTTCGCTGAGTTCAAGTCAGTGCACACGAAAGCCTTCGACATCGGTTGCCACTTTGGATCCCGATCCGCGTCGTCACATTTCAGAAAGGCAATGACGTCGGGCGATCGGCTGAGAATCGAGGCCAATACGGGATTCGATGAGGCCGTACTCAGATTCGCGGCGAAGGCATTCACCGTTGGCTTGCGCCCCCGGGCACTGACGCCGTCGACCAAGATCACGTTCTTCCCGCCGCTCAACGGGACGTCGACTTCTCCAACACGCGCGAGGTGAGCCTCGCGATCGTACGACAGGCGTAGTTGAACGCCCCCGTGTTCGGCGAACATGTTAAATGTCCGACCATTTCCGCCGGCACTTTCTTGTGATGAGCGCCCGAGGAACCATCCAGGGCTATCACGCCATAACACCACCAATTCGACCTGTTCATCGCGCGTGACGATAGTGCCCATTACTGACGGTGAGAGGGGGCGTGTCTGCCCGCCCTGTTTGAACTCCTGCGACGCAGCACGGGTGTTCATAAGGAGCACTACCAGACACGCGACGGCTAGCATCCTCATCTCCACATCTCCTGAACTCTGACGTGCCTTGCGACTGAGGTACTCCGTAGCCACACTACGCGCACCTGTTTCAGGCGTTCTGACGCGCGTCGTTCATTGCTGCTCGTCGAGAAGAGACTTCAGAGTTTTCAGTTCGAGCAGGAGCATGTGGACCCGGAGTACGGCCTCAGGGTCGCTGGAGAGCGACAGACGGAGCTGGTTTGCGGACTCGATGATCTGTTCGAGTTGTGCCTGCACCGCGGATTTTGGAACCGGCTCCGCGGATCTTACAACCGGCCCCGCGGCAGCGGCGGCATACGACTCGCGGATCCGTTCACGCGCGCCTTCTAACTGCATCCCGTATCGAGCCAGCATGATGGAGGGCCGAGATTCCCGTTCCCGCAAGAGGCCCAGAAGCAGATGTTCGGGGCCGATATAACTCTGTGCCAGGCCGTCGGCCTCGTCACACGCGTGTTGAAAAATGCGTTTCGTTTCGGCGCTGAACGGGATCTCGACCGACGTGTCTACCTTCTGCCCGGTTCGGTTGCTTTCGAGCTCTTTACGAATCTGTGGCAGAGGGAGCGTCAATAGCAGTCTCCCTGCGTGACTGCGCGGTTCCCGCATCAACGCGAGGAGGATGTGATCGGCTTCGATCGCGCGGACGCCCAGCCTGCTTGCTTCGTACCTGGCAAAGAAAAGCGTCCTGCGTGCCTGCTCATCGTAGAGCTCGAACATGTCTGAAGTTTACGACGATCGCTACCTGGACCCCGTCGGTCGATGCGACACATCACGTCTTTCGAATCGCTTCACGGAAGTCAGTCGGCGCGCGCCCTCGTAGTAAGCTTCCGGAACAGGTAGACGAGTGGATCGCACGTTTCTCTGGGTTGGTGCGCTGGCCGGGTTCGTTGGCGTTGCGCTAGGCGCGTTCGGCGCGCATGGACTCCGTACGAGAGTGTCAGCCGAGATGCTGACGGTGTTCGAGACCGGTGTCCGCTACCAGATGTACCACGCGCTCGCGATTCTCATCGTCGCGCTCGCCGCTGCAAGGCTCGATGGCTGGTTGATTCGCTCTGCAGGGTGGCTGTTCACCGCCGGCATTGTGCTGTTTTCGGGCAGCCTCTATGCGCTGGCGCTCAGCGGCGTCACCGTGCTCGGTGCGGTGACGCCGCTCGGTGGATTGGCGTTCCTGGCGGGATGGGCCGCCCTGATGATCGCCTCCCTGAGACTCTGACCTCGCGCTCACGAGAAGATCCAACGGCTGCCGGCCAAGCAGCCTCACACTGTCGTCCCTTCGGGATCGAGCGCGAGGAATCCGCCTGACTGGTGCGCCCAGAGCGACGCGTAGATGCCGTCGCTCGCCACCAGCGTCTCGTGCGTGCCCTCTTCGACGATCTCACCCCGATCGAGCACCACGAGTCGATCCATCCGCCGCACCGTCGATAGGCGATGCGCGATTACGATAGCCGTGCGTCCGGAGAGGAGCTCCCACAACGCGTCCTGAATGAGCGCCTCGCTCTCCGAGTCGAGCGAGCTGGTGGCTTCGTCGAGGATCAGCATCGGTGCGTTCCTCAGGATCGCTCGTGCAATCGCCACACGCTGACGCTGGCCGCCTGACAGTTTCACGCCGCGCTCACCAACGAGCGTCTCGTACCCGGCGGGGAGCGCCTCGATGAACTCGGCCGCGTGTGCCAGCTGCGCGGCGCGCCGCACGTCGGCGTCGGTTGCACTCGGCCGGCCGACACGGATGTTGTCGGCGACGCTACGGTGGAACATCGACGGGTCCTGTGGCACGTAGGCGATCGCGTCGCGCAATGAAGCTTGCGGTACCCGATCGATGGCCTGTCCACCAACGAGGATCTCGCCGCGCTCCACATCGGCGAATCGCATCAACAGCCGCGTCAACGTGGTCTTGCCACCGCCGGATCGGCCCACGAGCCCGACCTTCTCGCCCGCGCCGATCCGCAGGGAGAAGCGATCGAAGAGCAGCGGCTGCGTGGGCGCGTAGCGGAAGCTGACCTGTCGCAGTTCGACGCTGAAGTCCGCTGGTGTGAACGCGTCGACAACGGGGGCATCGACGACGGCAGGCGGGTCGAGCAGCAGTTCGGTGAACTGCGCCGCCTCCGTCAGCGAGCTCTCGAGGTTGCGGTAGATCTGGTTGAACGACCACATCACACGCGTCGCGGTGGCGTAGTAACTGAACGTCAGGAACACCGCCTCGAGACTCGCGCCCGTGCCAGCGCTGGTGACCAGCGCCACGATGAGGCCGAGCGTGTTGGTGAGGATGAGCATCGGCGCCGCCACCATGTCGATTCGCAGATTCTGGTAGTCCCATGACCGTTGCGTCTTCGCGCCCAGGTCCGTGACGTTGAACGCATGAATCTGCGCTTCTTCGGCCTCGCGCGCGAAGGCACGGACGGCCTCCGCGTTGGCGATCGAGTCGGCGACATGTCCGGCCAGCACATTCGACGCGGTTTCGCGCACATCGACGAGTCGGCGCCGCCGGCGGATGAGCGGCACAACGATCATCAGCGTTGTCGTGAGCATGCCGATCAGGAGGACGACGAGCCACGGCGAGTAGCGCCACAACACGACGCCCGCGAAGCCGAGGGGAAGCACTGTCGCCGCGACCTGAAAGGTGAGGACGTCGAACACGCTTTCGAAGCGTCGTGCATATCCGAGCGCGCGCTTGGTCAGCGAGCCAGCGTAATTGTCGTGGAAGAACGCCAGGTCCTTGGCGAGCAGTTCGTCCATCGCCTCGATGTACAGCGCTTCGATCGCTCGGACCTCGATGCGGATGATGGCCGCGGTTGCCAGACGCCAGACGACCTGGCCTCCTACCCACAGACTCGCAAACGTCAGGACATAGGGTACGAGCGTCGCCGGCGAGAGCGCTTCGTTGCGCGCGAATGCGCCGAGGATCCGCGCCACGACGAGCGGCGGCGCATAGCCTGTCAGCACGTCGCCGACGGCTGGCAACAGCAGGGCGGCTGCGGACAGCCACGGCCGTCGACGAATCTGCGTTCCGTAGCGGGCGAGCACCAGCGCAAGGGCGCGGCCGAGGCGCCCGGAGTCTCGCTGCTCGTCGTCAATAGCGGTTGTCATGGTCACACGCAGCGTCCGGCTTCAGCCGGATCAAAAGAAAAAGGGCCAGCACCTGCAGCGACAGGTGCTGGCCCTCGAACAGTTTCGGTCTTGGTTAAGGGACCGTCAGCTCACCTGCGCACCTCTGGTCGCGAACCAATGTGCTTGGTCACGCGATGAAACGACGAGTAAAGGCAGGTGATTCGCACGCGATCATGACATCACGAGGCCGCTGAGGAGTCAAGGCTTGACTCGACCGCTACTGAGACGACTGCGGACGCTGACCGTATAGACCGAGCTCGCGTACGCGCGACGCGATGGCGTCCGCCAGCAGGCGATTGCCAAGCTCGTTGTAATGGCAGCAATCGTCCTTGTAGACCGCGGCGGGTTCGCGATCGAACAGGGCGGTCGCATCGACGAAGTGCTCGCTCTGACGGAGCCGAGCCGATTGACGGAGGAGCACGGGATAGCCCTTCTCGACCGGGACCTTGAACAGCGATGCCGCGTTGATGGCGATGTGTGCCTCGCCCTCGCCGAACCGCCGGCTGCCGAAGTACTGGTTGGGCTGCAGTACGTGGAGATACGGCACCGAACGCGCTGCCAGCATCGCGTTCATGTTCGCCGATGCATTCGCCCAGTTCGCGGCGATGTCTTCGTAGAGCGTCGCCTCGTCGCGCGACTTCACCGGCCGCGTCAGCTCGACGATCGACGTGTCGACGCTGTTCGCCGGCAGATTGGCGAACCGGCCACGCTCGATCTGGTAGTCGCGTTTGGTGCGCGAATAGAGGCGTGTCAGCACGAAATCGACCATCGCGCTCCGATTCGCATTGATCCGCGCTGCCAGACGGTTCATCGATTCCTTGTCGTGATTGATCGTCGCCAGCGACTCGATCCGCGCCGGCGTCAGCGTCGATTGATCGATCAGCGCGACCAGCGGATCGATGTGGAGCGGGCTCGGCATCGAGATGTCGCGGCCGCTCTGGTTGTTGAGCGTCGCCAGTGCGACCTCGTTCAGTCCGTCGATGTTCAGCACGAGATCGAAGCGCTGGCCGATCGAGAGGAAATAGGCGAGCACGAGCAGTTGCTGCGGCTGCTTGTAGCCTTCGAGGCTGAAACAGAGCGGCACGAGCCGTCTGCCGCTGAACCCGCGATCGGCGCCGAGGTCCTCGATGAGGCGAGCTGCACCGAGCTGGCAGAACTGCTCGCCGACGGAGCCGCCGAAGATGCCGATGACGAACTCGTCGACGCTTCGCTTCTCGTAGGGGAACGCGTACGGCGAGGTAAAGCCGAAGTTGTTCGACTGCGGTCGGAAACCAGGCTTGTGCAGGGGGCCGAAGTACGGATGCAACGAGTCCCCGGTGAGCCGGTGCGCGGCCGTCTCTGGGATCGCGTCATAGTGCCGTGGAGTGCTGTAGAGGAAATGGCCCGTATCCATGTAGCAGGCGTACAGGCCGACGGCCTCCGCGAGCACGATGAACACCAGCACGTTGACGAGAACGAGCTTCAGGAATCGCAGCGACATGCCGCCCACAGTCTGACTGGTCCGGAGAGAGTAGACAACGGAAAGGGAGTTACGCCTGTGACTCTCTCAAGACGGTTGACGGGTCGATCCGCGAGGCGCGATATGCAGGCAGGGCAGCAGCGGTTGCGGCGGTGGCAGCTAGCGCTGCGGCAGCACCGACAAGCGTAAGGGGGTCGCGCGCCTCGACCTGATAGAGCAATGCTCCAACGAATCGCGCTGCCCAGAGACTCAACGTGCTGCCGACGATTATCCCGACCGCAACCAGACCGGCAGTACCTGACAGCACAAGTCTGATGACGCCTGCCGGTGCGGCCCCGAGCGCCATGCGAATGCCGATCTCGGGACGACGCCGCTCGACGGTGTACGAGGTGAGCCCGAAGAGCCCGAGGCTTGCCATCAGGAGCGCCAGGCCGCCGAAGAAACCTGCCAGCATCGCCACGATCCGTTCCCGCGCGACGCTCGCGTTGACGTAGTCAGCGAGCGGTCGGAACGTGATTGCCAAATCCGCATTGACATCGCGGATCGCGGACGCGATGCTGCGGACGTCGGCCATGGGTGAACCTGCTGTCCGCGTCGTGAGGGCCAGTTGCGGTACGACCGACATTTCGCTCTGGTCGAGTGGTTCGAACATCGTCGGTGGGACCTGTTCGCGCAGATTGTCGTAGATCGCATCAGCCACGACGCCAACGATTTCCTGCGCCGGAGGCGGTACTGCGTCCGGTCGGTTGCGATTGAAGATCACCCTCCTTTGCACGGTGTGACCGATCGGATCCTGTCCGTCGAGGAAACGTCGAACGAATGCCTGATTGACGATCACCACGGGCGGCGCGCCTTTGCGATCGGAGTCGGTGAATGCACGCCCGGCGACGAGGCGCATGCCGAGCGTCGCAAACCATCGCGGCGTGATCGCATTCCTGAACGTCCGCGCTTGCCGTCCCTCCAACCGCGGCGTATTCGACACGTCGACGTCACCGTTCCAGCCTTGTCCGCTGGTTGGCGTAATCATAGAGAGCCCAGCCTCGACCACGCCAGGCAGTCGTTGCACGCGCTCGAGTACGCGCTCGAAGACGGGTAGTCGGGCGGACCGGTCGATCTGCGCTCGTTCGGCGTTGACGCTGACGACGAGCACGCGCTCGCGATCGAAGCCGGCGTCGAGATTCGTCAGCGAGGTGAAGGTGCGGGTGAACAGCGACGCCGCAACAACCAGCACGAGTGAGAGTGCGACCTGTGCGACGACGAGGCTTCCGGACAGTCCGCCACGTCGCGCCGCAAGGTTGCGTCCGTGTTCCTTGATCGCGTCCATCGGTTCCGAAGCGGCGACGCGGAGCGCAGGCACCACGCCAAACAGCAGCGTGGTCGCGATGGTCACAGCGATGGTGAAGACGAGCACACGCGTGTCGAGCGAGAGATCCAAAAACACGCGATGGTCGGTGGTTGAGATCTGCCGCACGAGAAACTGAGAACCCCATCGGGCCACGACGATGCCCGCCGCCGCACCCGCGGTCGATAGGACCGTGCTCTCAGCGACCAACTGCCGTGCGAGGCGCCAACGTGATGCCCCGAGCGCGCGACGCACGCTGAATTCGTGGCGGCGCGCAGTGGCGCGCGCGAGCAACAGGTTCGCGATGTTGGCGCAGGCAATCAAGAGGACGAGCGCCGTGATGGAGAGTACGACAATGAGCGGACGCTCATAATGACGACGCAGCGCCGACTTGTTGGTGGCCGCTGGCGCCAGCGTGAACGGCTCGGTGATGTAGTTATTCCAGCCGGGCGCGGTCGCGTCGCGAATCGCCGGCTGCGCCGCGCGCAGAGCGGCGTTCGCGGCATCGAGCGACTGATCCGGCTTCAGCCTCGCCATGATCGAGAGCCACCAGGTCGAGCGCTCGTCGAGCCAGCTCCCTTGACCCTTGATGATCGGTTCAGTACCGATCGGAATGGCGACGTCGAATGTGCGTCCAACCTCCGGCCCAAAGAAATCCGGCGGCGTCACTCCGATCACAGTGAAGGGCACGCGCTCGACCTTGAGCGTACGCCCGACAACGTCGGCCGCGCCGCCAAACCGCCGCTGCCAGAATTCGTAGCTGATCACCGCGACAGGTCCGTCGGGCCCGCCACCGCGCCGATCGTCGACAGTCGTGAAGGTGCGGCCCAGGATCGCGTCGACGCCAAGCGTCTCGAACACGCTGCCGCTGGCCCAGATGCCGTCGACGAACTCGGTCTCGCCTCCGGACGCAAGATTGAATCGCGTCTCCGACCAGGCGCACGCGTTGTCGAAGAGCTCGTGGCGGTCTCGAATCTGTTCCCAGATGGGATTGGTCCAACTGCCTTCACTCAGCGTGACGAGCTGCTGTGGTGTTTCAACGGGCAGCGGTCGCAGCAGCAGGCTGTTGACGATGGAGAAGATCGCGGTGTTGGCGCCGATGCCGAGCGCGAGCGAGAGGATCGCAACGGCCGATACGAGCGGCGACGCGCGCAGCTGGCGTACGGCAAGCCGGAGGTCGTGCACGTGTCCGGTAGGCATGTGCCGGGCACGCGGCCGCTTCGACACTTCGAGGAAGGAGGCGGCGCTCAACGCATCGAGGGCGCGGGCTCGCGCTTCGGCTTGGCTTGCACCACGTGCCAGCGCGGTGGCATGCAATTCCGCAAGATGACACGCAAGTTCCTCGACGACGTCGGGCGACAGCTCGCGCCATTCGCGATCCGCACGCTGGCGAATCAGTGACCGCCACTCGCGCATGTCGCGATCACGCATGCTCGACTCCGGCGAGATCGCGAATGAGCTCGAAGAATTGGCTCCACTCCTTGCGCTGCGCAGCGAGGACGGCGCGGCCTTCGGGCGTGATCCTGTAGTAACGGCGCCGGCGCTGTCCTGCCTTCTCGACCCAGCGGCCCTGGATCCACCTGCGCTCTTCCAGTTTGTAGAGCGTCGCGTAGAGGGACGCAAAGTTGAACGTCAATGCGCCGCCCGATCGCGCCTCGATCAGCTGCGTCAGCTCGTAGCCGTGCCGCGGCTCGTCGTCGAGAAACGCGAGGACGACGAGCTCGGCGGTGCCTTTCTTGGCTTCGCGGATCGCGCCCGCAGACTCCATGACGGACGGGACTATATTCTGGAGTCCAGAATATAGTCAATCCAACGGCGCTGCTAGACTTCGCCAGGTATCGCGTTCAGGAGTCGTTGTGGGCATGGATATTCACATCCACGATCACTACTTCGTAGTCGGCAGCATTCCTGCCGCGCTTGCGGTGGCGTTCCTTGCGTTGGTTGTCTTCTTCGGGGTGTGGAAACTCGCGAAGTTCCTGTGGCTGATGCTGGAGGGCTAGACGGCGGTCACTCACTCCGCCTTCATGGTCAGCATCGGATCGATCGTCCCACCTTCGACAAAGACGCCTCCGTTGCCCCTGAATTCCCCCATCGGCACAAAGCATGGCAAGCCGCGCAAGGTTGGCCCGAGGAGCAGGTGCCGCCGCTGAAGGTGATTAGATCTTCTGCCGCCCGGCTGGTAATATGACGAGATCCCGGGCGGCGATCAGTCGTCCTTTGGGCCTGTTGCAATCGCAAGAGCAATTATGAAACGCAGAGAACGTCACCACCTGAAAGAGAACGAGCTCGTCCACTCGATCGAGACCGCGCGCGAGTTCGTTGAAAACCGCCAGCGCCAGATCATGGCGGCGGTCATCGGACTGGTCGTCATCGGCCTTGGCGTGATCGGAGTCCAGATGTACCGGCAACGGACCGAATCGCGGGGGCAGGAGCTGCTTGCCGACGCGATGGTCGCGTTGAACGCCCGTGTCGTGCCGGCGGGCGCGCAGGGCGAGAGTGGTGAGGTTCCGGCGGCGGCGTCTCTCGGTGCGACCGGCACCTTTGCCACCGAGGAAGCCAAGCTCACGGCAGCGCTGCCGAAGCTGAAGGCGGCGGCCGACGCCTACCCTGACAGTACCGCAGGCATCACCGCTCGCTATCACTACGCGGGCGCGCTGTCCGCCCTCGGTCGCGATCAGGACGCCATCCAGGCGTTCGATGACGTGGCGCGTCGCGCGGGAAACAACAGCCTGTACGGAGGGATGGCTCGTCTCGGCAAGGCCAACACGCAGGCTCATGCCGGGCAGCTCGACGCCGCGATCGCGACGTGGAAGGACATGATGACGGCCAACGCGTCGGATCTGCCGGTCGATGCGATCCTGATGGAACTGGCGCGCGCCTACGTGCAGAAGGGCAACACGATCGAAGCGCGCAAGGCGTTCAGCGAGATCGTCGACAAGCATCCGGACTCGCCGTACATCACTGAAGCGAGAGCAGAGCTCGAGAATCTGAAAAGCTGACGCCGGTCAGTGCGCCACACGGCGGCGCACGTCTTTCAATCGCGTAAAGTCTCCCATCGGACCGACGCGGAGTCCGCCCAGTGAGCGTTGGGCGACGATGACGTTGCTGCGATTCCAGATCGGAATGTACGGTGCGTCTTCGGCGATGAGCTTCTGGGCCTCACCGTACAATCGCTTTCGTTCGTGCTCGTCGATCGAACGCGAGGCGGCGTCGATGAGGCGGTCGACCTCCGCATTGTGATAGTAGCCGCGGTTGAATCCCGATGGCGGGACCTGTTCCGAGTGGAACACGCGCCGCACGATGTCTGGATCGACGAGCGCACCGCCGGTCCACGTCAAGGTGAACACCTGGAAGTTTCCCTTCACGATGTCCGCGTAGAACGTTGCGAACTCGTAGGAGCGGAGATCGAGCTCGATACCCACTCGTCGCAGGTCCTCCTGGATGACCGTCGACTGCAGCCGTGTTTCCTCATTGGTCGACGTCCTCATTGTGAGCCTGAGCCTCGGCAGAGGGCCTTCGCCATCCGGATCGCGATATCCCGCTTCATCCAATAAGCGCTTCGCGCGTTCCGGATCGTGCGTGAACCGCAGGATGTCAGGCTCGTAAGACCAAGCCATATCGGGGACGAGCCCGCTTGCCGGACGCGCGAGTCCCCGCCGAAGGTCGCGGATGATCGCGTCTCGATCAATCGCGTATCCGATCGCGTGGCGTATGCGCACGTCGCCGACCACGGGATCGCGCATATTGAAACCGAGGTATGAGAAGTCGAGTCCCGCCGATTGGTCGACCAGAAACTGATCGCTCTTCCTCAGCTGAAAGACGATGTCCGGCGGCAGATCGTTGATGACGGCATCGGTCGCCCCTTTGCGCAGCTCGAGCCCACGCATGGTGTCGTCCGGAATGACCTTGACGATGAGACCGCGATTGCCCGGCACGCCCTCCCAATAGCCGTCGAACGCGGACAGAACGACGCGATCGTCATCTTCATACCTGACGAACCGGTATGGACCGGTCCCGATCGGGTGTGCGCGCATCCGATCGCCAGCGCCGGCCGGGATGATGGGCGGCAGTACCAGCTGAATCGGAAAGGCGGCAAACGGCTCCTTCAGCCGGAACGTCACGGTGTAGTCGTCGTCCCCGGTCACCGACGCCAGTTGCCGGTAGGCGCCTTTGATCGGTGACACGAAGTCGGGATCGAGAAATCCCGAAAACGTGTAGACGACATCCTTCGACGTGAGCTCATGGCCGTCATGGAACCTGACGCCGTGCCGCAGATAGAAACGATACGTGAGCGGGTCGGGGTTCTCGTACCGTTCCGCAAGCACGGGGTGAACGCGCAGATCGTCTCCCCAGCCCATCAACGGATTGAACACGAGCTGCCCGATTCGCTGGGAGATCTCATCGCCCGCCTGCAACGGATCGAACGTCGTCGGCCCCGATCGGACGGCGACGGTGATGATATTGGGATCGACGGACTGAGGAGAGGAGCACTGAATCTGTAATGAGAAATTCAAAATGCAAAATGCAAAAGAAAGACGTTGCCACGCGGGCGCTTCCTTTTTGCATTTTGCATTTCGCATTTCGAATTACAGTTCTTCGGATAACTTCTTCAATTCCGCCAGCAGCTCGAGCGCTTGACGCGGGGTGGTGTCGTCGATGTCGATCGCGTGGAGTCGCTCCGCCAGCGCGTCACGGCGTCGCGCCGAGTCGTCATCGGGTGGCGACGCAAAGAGTCCCAGCTGGCTCGAGTCGGCATGGCTTCCACTGCCTGAGAAGGTGGGGCGTCCGCTGCGCGAGAGCTCATCGCGTTCGAGGCCGCTGAGGATCTCGCGGGCGCGTGTCACCACCTCGGAGGGCAGTCCGGCGAGCCGGGCGACCTGGATGCCGTAGCTGCGGTCCGAGCGGCCGCTGACGATCTTGCGCAAGAAGATGATGTCGTCCTTCCACTCGCGTGCTGAGACGTGTGCGTTGACCACGCCCGAGTGCGCATCGGCGAGATCGGTCAACTCGTGGTAGTGGGTCGCGAAGAGTGTCTTCGGTCGGGCGCGCGTGTTGGTCGCCAGGTACTCGGCCACCGCCCACGCGATGCTCAGGCCGTCGAACGTGGATGTCCCGCGGCCGATCTCGTCGAGCACGACCAGGCTTCGAGAGGTGGCAGCGTGCAGAATGTGCGCCGTCTCCTGCATCTCCACCATGAACGTCGACTGCCCGCGTGCGATGTTGTCCGAGGCGCCGACGCGCGCGAAGATGCGATCGACGATCGGCAGCTTCGCATCCCGCGCCGGCACGAAGGAGCCAACCTGGGCGAGCAGCGGGATGAGCGCCGTCTGCCGCAGGTACGTCGACTTGCCGCCCATGTTCGGTCCGGTGAGGACAACGAGCTGTCGACTGGTCGCGTTGAGATCGGCGTCGTTCGGCACGAATGCGTCGGGTGTATAGCGTTCGACGACCGGATGACGTCCATCTGTCACGACGAGCTCGTCGCCGTCGTGGAGATGCGGTTTGGTGTAGTTGGAGAGCGTCGCTGTTTCGGCCAGCCCGGCGAGCACATCGATCGTGGCCAAGGCACGAGCGGTGTCCTGAATTCGAGGCGCCTCGGCGGCCACACGCCGGCGCAGATCTTCGAAGAGCTCGAGCTCGCGCTCGAGAATGCGCTCGTCGGCGCCGAGCACTTTCTCTTCGTGGTCCTTCAGTGCGGGCGTGGTGAAGCGCTCACCGCCGGCGATCGTCTGCTTGCGCTGATAGTCGGGAGGCACCGCGTGCAGGTTCGAGCGCGAGACCTCGATGTAGTAGCCGAACACGCGGTTGAATCGCACCTTGAGAGAGCCGATGCCGGTGCGCGCGCGTTCGCGGTCCTCCATCTCGGCGATGATCTGCTTGCCCGAGCGGCTGATCGCTCTGAGCTCGTCGATCTCGACGTCGACGCCGTCGCGAGTGAACCCGCCGTCGCGGGCCAGCGCCGGCGGCTCATCGATGAGCGTGCGTTCGATGAGCTCGCGGACGTCGACGAGCTCGTCGAGTTCAGACACGAGGCTGCCGAGCAGCGGGGCGCGCACGTCACGCAGCAGCAGCCTGATGCGCGGAACGGCCGAAAGCGACTGGCGCAGCGCGACGAGCTCGCGCGGCCCGGTCGTGGCAAGCGCGGCGCGTGCGACGAGTCGTTCGAGATCGTGGACGGATTTCAACGTCTCGCGCAGTGTGCCGCGCTCGCTGGATGAGTAGGCGAGTTCTTCGACGGCATCGAGGCGATCGCGGATACGTTCGAGCGCGCAGAGCGGACGAAGCAGCCAGGCCCGCAGCAGACGTCCACCCATGGACGTGATGGTGCGATCGATTTCCTTGAGGAGCGATCCGTGCGGCGTGCCGTCACTGCCGACGACGACCTCGAGGTGCCTGAGCGTCGTCGGGTCGATGATGAGCGAATCAGCCGTCGTGCGATAGGCGATCGAGCGCACGTGCGCGAGGTCGGCCTTCTGCGTATCGCGCAGATAGGCGACGAGCCCACCGGCCGCGCGCGTCGCAGCCTGCCGACCTTCGAGGCCAAAGGCCTCCAGCCCATGGACTCTCAGCTGATCCAGCAACGCCCGGCGCGCAGCCTCCGAGTCGAAGCTCCAGCCATCGACGGTCGTGACCGCAATCTGGACGCGCGTAAATTTCCCGAGCGCGTCGATCACCTCGGACCCCGAGGGGATGACGACCTCGCGCGGCCGCAGTACGGACATCTCGTCGGCCAGGGCCTGCAATCCCGTCGTGCCCTGATATTCGGTGGCAGTGAACTCGCCGGTCGAGACATCGACGAGCGCAACTCCACAGTCGCCGTTTGGTCCGGGGGCGATCGCCATGAGAAACGCCGGCTCGCGGGCCTCGAGGTAGGTCGAATCGGTCAACGTGCCGGGGGAGACGACGCGCACGACCTCCCGACGGACCAGCCCCTTGGCTTTCTTGGGATCCTCGACCTGCTCGCAGATCGCAACCCGGAAGCCCTTTTTCACGAGCCGCGCCAGGTATCCGTCGGCGGCGTGAAACGGAACGCCGCACATCGGAATCCCGTTGCCGCCGGCGTCTTTCGAGCGCGAGGTCAGTGTCAGTTCGAGCGCACGCGCCGCCACGAGGGCGTCCTCGTAGAACATCTCGTAGAAGTCGCCCATGCGAAAGAACACGATGGCGTCCCGGTACTGCCGCTTCGCGTCCAGATACTGGCGCATGGCGGGCGTGGCGGTCTGGGCAGAGGTCGAGGACATCGGTTGCGCGGTGAAGCCGGACGGTTCGGTGCACTATTATCATCCGCTCATGCTCGTCCTGGCCCTCGACACCACGACACGAGCGGGCAGCTGTGCCCTCTCGCGGGACGGCACGGTTGTGTTGGAGCGATCGAGCGCGACCGCCGAACACGCCTCGAGGCTGCCGACAGATCTGATGACGCTCCTCGATGCCTCCGGGCTGCCGCTCGACTCGGTCGATGTCTTCGCAGTGGCGACCGGACCTGGATCGTTCACGGGACTGCGGATCGGGATCGCGACGATGCAGGGACTCGCGTTTGCGGGAGGCAAACCGCTGATCGGTGTGTCGAGCTTCGATGCGCTCGCCGCGCGGGCCGGCGCGGGTCGCGTGGCGACCTGGATCGATGCCTGGCGAGGCGAGGTCTACGCCGCACTCTACGACGGCGGCCGAATCGTTCGAGCGCCGATCGTGGCCCGTCCCGCCGACGTCCTTGCCGATCTGACGGGTGCGCCGACTCTTTTCATCGGTGACGGCGCGTCGACGTATCGCACGCTCATCGAGGCGTCGCTCGATGGTGAGGCGACGATTGCCGATCCTGTGGTCCCGCTGCTGGCAGGGACGATCGCCGTCATCGCGACCCAGGCCGCCCGTCGCGGCGAGGCTCCGCCTCCTCATGCGATCCGCCCGCTGTACGTGCGCCGAACCGACGCCGAACTGGTGAGAGATGCCCGAGCCGCCCGATAGCGCGACGTACTGGATCGATCCGCTTCAGGGCGAAGAGGATCTGGATGGCGTGCTCGCCGTCGAGGCAGAGTCGTTCACGAACCCCTGGACGAAGGAGATGTACGCCTGGGAACTGCAGAATCGCGCCGTCTGCCATATCTTCGTCGTGCGCACGCAAGCGACCCCGGTGGCAGGATTCTGCGCGTTCTGGCTCGTACTGGATGAGATCCACATCAACAACGTCGCCGTGCTTCCCGCTCTGCGTGGTCAAGGGATCGGCACTGATCTCATGCGACGCGTATTCGATGAGGCGCGGCGCCTCGGCGCGAAGCGCGCAACACTCGAGGTCCGCGCATCGAATGAGGGCGCAAGACGATTGTATGAACGCCTCGGTTTTTATGTTGCGGCCGTGCGACCCAGCTATTACACGAATCCCGTCGAGGATGCCCTCATCCTCTGGCGGGACGAAGGCTGAAGTCGTTACAGCAGTTCGGGTTATCGGCCTCACGGGATTTGAGGATTGAGCGGTCGTCATCCGTGTGTTACCGTGATGTCGAGACATCGTCCTTTTATGAAAGGAGGGTGCGGCCTATGAACGCAGCGGACGCACAGGAGGTAAGAAACCTCTTGCTGCAGAGCAACGAGGTTTACCGCCAGCTCTCAGAACGGCACCATCAATTGGATGACCGCCTGCATCAGCTCACCGAACGGCACTTCCTGACAGATTCCGAACAGCTCGAAGAAGTCACTCTCAAGAAACGCAAGCTCGCGCTCAAAGATCAAATGGAGCAGATGGCGCTCGATTACGCCAAAGCTCACTTGAAGGCGTCGTAAACGCCGCTCATTGCCGGTGCGCCCCGAAACCGGGTTTAGTTTTCCAGCGCAGTTCGCGGAGAATTAGACCCGGTTTCGCACATATGCGCATTGATCCTGCTGGTTGGCCCTTCATCATCGGCGGTGCCGTTGCCGCGGTCGTCGTCGGCATCCTGGCCGGAGCGGTCTATGGCTGGATTCTGGCTGCACTGACCGGATTCCTTCTCTTTTTCTTCCGCGACCCGGAACGCAGCCACGACGCTCCCGATTCGGCCGTGATCTCGCCGGCGGATGGGCGGGTGATGGTCGCAGGCGATCCCACCGGCGAACTGGTGCCGCCTGGTAACTGGCACCAAATCAGCATCTTCCTGTCTCCGATGGATGTGCACGTCAACCGGATGCCGGTCAGTGGGCGTGTCACACGTGTGCGGTATCATCCAGGCCGATTTCTGCCCGCGTATCGCCACGACGCGGGAGACCTGAACGAGTACACCGAAGTGACGATAGATCATCACGGACAGCCGGTGGTGGTCAGACAGATCGTCGGTATCCTGGCGCGGCGCATTGTCTGCCGTGCCAAGGAGGGCGACGACGTCGCGGCAGGTGGACGGTTCGGCGTCATGAAATTCGGGTCGCGTATGGATGTGTTCATCCCGCGAGGGTCGACGATGCACTGTCAGGCCGGTGATCGGGTGATAGGTGGCGTGACCGTCCTTGCGACCCTGCCGCCTCGTTCCCCGACGCTCGGCGAGTCCAGCAGGGAGGCGGCGTATGCATCGCGATAAGGAGGGCGTCGTCCACAGGCCCCGTCTGCTCCGGCCGCTGAGGCCGCGGCTCGATGGACGGGCTCGCCGGTTCCGGCGCGGCGTGTATCTCCTGCCGAGCCTCTTCACGATGGCGAACATGTTCTGCGGCTACGCCTGCATCGTGCACTCGATGCGCGCCGTGAACGCCCCCGATCGGGCGGAGCAGCTGTCGACCGCCGCGCTCTTCATCGGCTTTGCCTTCGTGCTCGACGCGCTCGATGGACGCATTGCGCGAATGACAGGAACCACGAGCGCCTTCGGTCTCGAGTTCGATTCGCTGGCCGACGTCGTATCGTTTGGCGTGGCGCCCGCGATTCTCTCGTTTCAATGGGGCCTTCAGCCGCTCGGCCGAATCGGGTGGGCCGCGGGCTTCCTGTTCGTCGCCGCCGCTGCGGTGCGGCTCGCTCGGTTCAACATCCAGTCAGGCTCGCAGGACAAACGGTACTTCGTCGGATTGCCAAGCCCGACGGCAGCAGCGGTCCCGGCCGCCACGGTCTTCGCGTATCCGTCGGGATTTCAGACCAATACCGAAGCGCTGCCAGTGCTGGCGATGGTCATCGTGCCGGCGCTGCTGATGGTCAGCACGATTCGATATCGCAGCTTCAAGACCATCGACCTCCAGTCGCGGCGCAGCTATCCCGTGTTGTTCCTTGTGGCTCTCGGGCTCGCGCTTTTGGCGGCGCAACCGCAGTGGCTCCTGCTCGGGATGGCGTACACATACCTGGCGTCCGCCTTCATCGGGCAGGCCTGGCACCGCCTGCGCAAGCGTCCGCCCGATCAGTCCGAATCGCACACGGACGTCCCCTCGAAGGATACGAAGGCGATCTAGAGCTCTCAACCTGCGACGGGCAAGGTGATCGCCACCGTCGTGCCGCGCTCGCGCTCGCTCGCGATCGCGATCGTGCCGCCACTCAACTCGACGTTCCGTTTCGCGATCGGAAGGCCCAGTCCCGTGCCGCTGGCCTTGGTCGAGAAGTACGGTTCGAACGCCCGCGCGAGCGCTTCGCGATCCATGCCGATGCCCGTGTCCGACACGCGGATGTGCACGACGTGATCCTCATGCCGCGCCGAGACGCCGAGCGTGCCCGATCCCGGCATCGCGTGGAGCGCGTTCTCGACGATGTTGGTGAGCGAGCGGGCAATCAGCGTGCGGTCGACACGCACGTGGGGGAGTGTCGCGGGGACGTCGACGTCGAAATGGATCCGTCCCTCGAGCCCGACACGATACGGTTCGACAATCTCGCGCAGCAGGGCGGCACTGTCGACGTCGGCCGGCTTTGCCGTCGGCGACGAGGCGTAGCTCGAGAACTCGGACGCGATCTGCCGGAGGAGCTTCACCTGCGTCAGGATCGTGCCCACACATTCCTGCAACACCGGACCGAGCGGCTCGCCGCGATCGGCGTGGACGCGGCGGAGGTGCTCGGCATTCAACTGAATCGGCGTCAGTGGATTCTTGATTTCGT
The DNA here is from genome assembly GCA_035263125.1 of Vicinamibacterales bacterium. Lineage (GTDB taxonomy): Bacteria > Acidobacteriota > Vicinamibacteria > Vicinamibacterales > UBA2999 > Gp6-AA40. The sequence continues at coordinate 49,089 of DATFRP010000284.1, read as the reverse complement.
GTGCGACCTGCCGGGCCATCTCTGCCCACGCCTCGAGGCGATGGGTTCGTTCGAGCTCGATCCGCTGCCGCTGCAGGTCGCTCGCCATGCTGTTGAAGTCATCGACCAGGCGTCTCAATTCGTCCGAGGATGTCGCCGCGACTCGTGCATCGAGGTCGCCGCGTGCAATGCGTCTGGTCGCACGCGTGAGTCGCCTCACCGGATCCGAAATCCGCTCGGCCATCGAGTATCCAAGCCCGGCACCGCCCAGGATGAACAGCAGCGCCGCCAGCAGCGCGCGGCGGTCGAGTGTGTCGATCTGCTCTTCGATCTCGCGCTGCCGGGAGGTCAGCGGCACCGTGAGGATGCCGAGCTGATTCAAGGTGAGCCTGGTTGCCGCGACCAGGTATTCCGATGCGCCGATGCGTTCGTGGGTGACATACGACGCCTCGTTGCCGAGTTCGAGCGCACGGTACACTTCGGAGGGCGTGCGCGTCGGCAGGAATCCCGATGCAAACAGATTCCGTTCGCTCGTCGCATGCAGCCGCGGCCCCATGAACATGTTGACATCCTGATCGATCAGCCGACCGACGAGGACCATCAGGTCGTCATCGACACCCACGCCTTGCTGCGCCGCACGCCGGGACGCCAGGTCCTCGACCACGCGGGCAGCGGTCGACGCAGTCCGTACCGCTTCCTGTTCGATACTCCGTTCGACTTGATCGGCAACGTAGTTCCGTGTCACCAGCACCAGAGCGATCACAGGAACGAACGCAGCGGCGACGAACGCGAGAAAGAGCTTGCGATAGAAGCTCGCGCGGATCTCACGCAGCAGCGCCGGAGCGCGGACACGACGGCGTCCGAGCCAGCGGTGCAGCGCGTTTGCCAGGAGCAGCAGCACGTACATGCAGAGTGCGAGCACAGCCAACTCGGCGAGGTTGACCAGATGTCCGAGGGCGGAAATCGACGGATACCCGAGTGCGTAGATGCCCCCGCGATCGTTCAGCAGGTAGACGTCGTAGGCATCGCGACCACGATAGAGCGTCGTCCAGAACGGCGTCCGCGACGCTTCGACGCGCTCGAATACATCGTCGGGGAGAGACCAGGCCGTCGCGGCCGGCGGATACAACTGGGTGCGGCTCCAGCCATAGACGGCGAACTCGACGTCGCGGCCCGCAAGCCCTTCGCCGCGCAACGGATCGGTCGGCCTCACCAGCTCCATGTACGGACTGCGGGATGAGATGAATGTGAGGTTCTCGTAGTCGGGCATGGCGTGCACGACGATCGATCCGAGCGGCTTCGCTTTGGGATCGGCGGCACAGAACGCTCGGCCGGCATGAAGCACGCGGCGCTCTTCGGCAAAGAACGGAGCCACTTCTTCGAAGACGTCCCAGGCGCACGACTGTTCTTCCGACAGCGGCGGCAACGAGAGATCCTCGGGCAGGTTGAATGCGAACCGGCTCACGAGTCGGCCATCACTCCCGTACAACTCCACTGACGATGTGATCGGGTACCGAGCGAGTGCCGTGGTCTGCCACACCTTGAACGCGCGATCGGTCGACGTTTCCACGCCCGGGTTGATTTTGGTGGTCACCAGATCGACGAGGTTTGGAAACGCGTCGATCTCATCGCGGCTCAACTTCACTTGCTCCTGGACTTCCTGCCGCTGTGTCGTCACTTCGGGCGCGTACGTGCTGACCACCAGATCGGATTTGGCTTGCCGCGCGAATTGCACGATCGTTGGATAGAACGCAAAGGACGGAATCACGAGCGGCAGCGTCAGCAGACTCAGTCGAAACGCCTGCGATCCGCGGCGATAGCGTTGACCCAGGCGCGTGGCCGCCCCCGCAAGCATCACGGTTGCGACCAGGGCGACGAGCAGCGGGAGCTGAGGAGCGAGGGCGGTGCCACGCGTCAACTGCCAGACGATCAGCGGCAGCGTCCACGCGGCGAGCGTGAGCGCGCGCATACTCCACGTCCGACGTGGAACGCGCCAGCCCACGAGCGAGGCGCGCAGTACCAGGACGCCGAGGCCAAGGGCGGCGGCATGCGCGAGCACCAGCCCGAGTTGCAGCGCGAGTCTCGGCATGTTCCAGGGGTGCAGTGAGAAATGCAGCAGGTCGAGCGTCGTGTTGTGGCTCACCGTGTCGCGCAGCAACGCCTGATGTCCCAGCAGGATCAGCGCGACGATCGCGCCGGCAGCGAGCTGTTCGCTCAGGAACAGCACGCGGTGTCGTGCGCCCGAGACCGAGCGGCGATGTCGCCAGAAATGCGCGCGCGCAGCCTCGGCCGCCGCCAGCAACAAGGCCATCAGCGCGCAGGCGCTGGCGGCCGTCAGGAGAAAATCGAATGGCGACTTGAGGAGCGGCGTGAGCAGCGAGGACGCGTAGCCGTTGGAAAACACCAGGGCGGTCGACCAGTCTGCCGGTGACGAGACGCTGAACAGCAGTCGGGCCGTCATGATGACGACGGCGATCAGGGCGACGACGAGTGCGTACGGCCATGCATGGCGCTGACGATTCCGCCAATCCAGCAGCGGTCCCGTCAGGAGCATCACGGTCAAGCCCAGCACCATCAGCGCCAGCGAGACCGTGGCACGAGCCCATCGCTCGCGAGCCGCCGTCAGATCGTCGTCGGAAACCATCGCGGTCAGGAGCGGCGCTCCCGAGGGCGCTCGCACCTCGAACGCTTGTGATGACAGTCCGTCGATTCGTTCGACTGGTAGTTGGACGGATACCGGCGCGAGCGGCGTGCTGAAGCGGAACGAGTCTTCGCCGGCCTGCAAGCCGCTGCGACGACCTTCCGATTCGTCGGCAGCTGGGAGCGCCTGCTCGACGACGATCGTGCCCACGCGAGTGGAACCGTCGACGACCGGCCGGATGTAGAACAGGCGGAGGCCACGGGCACCGGGCGCGATGAACCAGGTTTCCCCGCCCGCGAGTCGATCGGGGGGCATCTCCGTTGGACGCCCGGCCCATGCGAGCGGCATGCTGTCTGCGCCGTACACCGTGACGGTCGCGTCGGGGTCGATGCGAGTCACTGACTGATTGGCGCGGGTCATCAGTTCGCTCGCGGCGGCGGTGTCACCATCCGATGCGGCGCGCACGGCGGCGGGATCAGCGAGGTTCACAGCCACGTCACGCAGCTTGCGGGACATGGTGTCGAACGCGTCGTGCACCTCGCGTTCCACCAGGGTGTGCGCCTGCTGGTTGTCGACCCCGATGACCGATCGGCCAATTGCCCATCCGGCCACGAACACCACGAGCGCGCTGGCGATGCCGATCAGCGCAATCGACAGCAGCGTACGGCGGGCCAGGGCAGGCGGTGATGGACGGACCAGCAGAGAAGAGGCCACTGAACCAATTGTAGATTTGCAGTTGTCTGGATGGGAGTCGGGATTGGGAATGTGGTTTGGACGTACCATGTAGCCCGGTGACCTTCTCCAACACTCTCAAGCTCACCCTGAAGCGCGGCGCCCTGGTCGCGGCCGCGAACTGGCCGGTCGCGGTCATTCAGGCGATTGCCGACTCGCTGTTCAAGCTCCTGATCCTGGCGCCGCTCGCGGGCGGCATCTTTCTGGTCGCGCTGGTCGTCGGCGAGGAGCCGGTCGCGCTGATGTCACAGGATTGGCGTGAGGTCGCCACCACGATCGTGGCGTCGTTGCTCTCGCGCCCCCTGGTGCTCACCGCGTGGATCGCGTCGCTGGGCGTCGTGATTGCCGGCGCGTCTCTCTTCGTGTTCCTGATCAAGGGGGGTGCGGTCGCCATCATGGTCCGGGGCGAGCGTAAAGCCGGGCCGGTTGAACAGCCTCCATTGCTGCTGCCCGACGTGATCGCGACGGCGTCGGCGTTTTCCGTCGATCAGTTCGTCGAGTCGGCGCGCGCACTCTTTCCCCGGTTTGCGCGCCTCGGTCTCGCGCTGATGGGCGTGTATCTCGCGTCGGGCGCGATCTACGTCATCGTCGTCTCGGCGAGCTGGAGCGCTGGTCTGCTCGTCGCGTTCACAGTGGTCTTCGTCGCATGGATCACGATCGTCAACTTCCTGTACTTGCTCATGCAGATCGTGATCGTCGCCGACGACTGCTCGATCATGTCGGCGTTCCCGCGCGTGTCTGCGTTTCTCCGTCGCGAACGGCGGTTGGTCGCCGCCGTGTTCCTGGTCGTGCTCGCGCTCGTCCTGTGTGCGACGTCGGCGTCGTTGGTCGCAACCGCGGCCCTCGGCTTGATCGCATTCATTCCGCTCTTCGGACTCACGGTCCTGCCGCTGCAACTGCTGGCCTGGATGCTCCGCGACATCGTCTTTCAATACATCGGTCTCTCGTCTATCGCGGCCTACGTCACGCTCTACCGTGATGACGCCCGGACGTCGCTTGCCGGCGCTCGTGTCCGGGGGAGGTCACGTGCCCGTGCTGAACCGGATCCGGGAGTGAACGCCGCGGAGATGTCATGACCGACTACGAGCGCTTTCTTTCGGCCACGGGACGACAGCTCGCCGGCTCCGCGATCCGGCAGATGGGCATCCTCGTGTCGCAGGCACCCGACATGGTGTCGTTTGCTCCCGGGTATCCGGACCCCGAGCTGTTTCCGTGGGACGAGCTTCGCGCGATCGCCGACTCACTGCTGCGCGGCGACGACGGCGACACCTTGCAATACGGACCGACGCGTGGACACATGCCTCTCGTGGAGACGCTGGTCGACGTGCTCGAGGCCCGCGGAATCAAGACCGTGCGCGAGAACGTCATCATCACCAGTGGCTCGCAACAGGGCATCGATCTCATCGCGCGTGTGATCATCAGCCCTGGCGACGTCGTCCTGGTCGAGCTGCCGACGTTTACGGGGGGAATCGCCGCGTTCAAGAACGCGCAGGCGAACATCGTCGGTGTGAAGCTGGAGGCCGATGGGATCAGCCTCGATCATCTCGACGAAGTCTGGCAGCGGGAGCACCGTGCCGGTCATACGGTCAAGCTCTTGTACATCATCCCGAACTTCCAGAATCCCACGGGCAGTCTGCTGGCGCTCGACAAGCGGAGACGGCTCCTCGAATGGGCCGAACGACGCGACGTGTTGATCGTCGAGGACGATCCGTACGGCTCGCTGTACTTCGAGGACGTAGCGAGCGCGGCGGAGACTCGTCCGATCGCCGCCGACGATACTAACGGGCGCGTGCTGTACTTGAGCACCGTGTCGAAAACGCTGGCGCCCGGGTTCCGCGTCGGGTGGATGGCGGCGCCGCGTGTTCTGGTCGATCGATTCGACACCGCCAAACAATCGACCGATCTCTCATCGGGGGTGCTCGATCAACACATCGCGTTCGAGGCGATCCGGCGCGGCGTGATCGATCGGCTGGCGCCAACGCTTCGAGCCGCGTATCGACGGAAGCGTGATGTGATCGAGCGCGCGATTCGCACGCATATCGGCGACCGGCTGTCGTGGGAGTCGCCGAAAGGCGGCTTCTTCGTCTGGGCGACGCTGCCGGAAGGGCGTAGGGATCTGGACGTGCTCCGTCTCGCGCTCGATCAGGGCGTCGTCTTCGTGATCGGGAGCGCGTTCTTCGTCGACGGCAGCGGACACCAGACGATTCGGTTGTCGTTCTCGGCGCCGTCGGTCGATCGGATTGAAGAAGGCGTCAAACGACTTGCGACCGTCCTTCAGCCAGCGCTGACCAGCTCGTGATCGTGGCCGATCAGGGGATCGTCGAGCGTTCCTTCGTCAGCGGTTTTCCTGGAAGAGTCGTCAGCGGCACGAGCGCGGCATCACGGAACATCATCGCGACCGACCGATGACCCATCGCGCGCCCGTCGCGCGTGATCGCGACCAGCGACACGGTAAACGGGGTCAGCTTGGAAGATACGAGTGTCGGGGCGAGGAACTTGACGTCGGGCAGATCCGCTGTCGTGTCGAGCGTCGCGATCAACTTTCCCGTTTTCGCGTTGAACGTCGCCAGCGGCGTCGACATCCCTGGCACGACGACGATGCCGCCAAGCGCATACGGCGGCGCCGCCGGTCGCATGTTGAGTTTCTGAAGCCACACTTGATTGCCGGAGCCCTGCTTGAGGGCGCGCAGCACGTTGTCGAGCGACACGACGAACACTACGTCATCGGCGGTCGCGGCGCCGATCACGTCGCCTCCGACCTGAAACGACCAGTCCACGCCGCCGCTGTCGGCATTGAGCGCGTGAACTTCGTTGTCCGTCGATCCGACAAAGACGCGATTGCCGGCGAGGACAGGCGATCGCAGCATGCCAGGCAATGTGCGACTCCACCGTACGGCGCCCTTTCCGTGATCGACGCGCAACACCCGGGAGCCAAGGGTCACGACAATGCGGGAGCGATCGACGGCCATCGACGCAGGTCCAGACGTACCGCCGAACGACTGAGCCCAGAGCTGGCTTCCATCTGCCGGACGGAACGCCAACACTTCGTCCGGCGTGACCAGCGCGATGATCGCGCTTTCCGTCATCGCAAGAGCGGCCATCGGGCTGCGAGGCAGCGGGACACGCCATTTGTGATTGCCCGTCGCTGCGTCCAGGGCGTGGAGTTCGTCGCTGGCTGCGATGTACACCACGCCGTCGCGCACGAGCGGGGACCACTCGCTCTCGATGTCGACGCTCCAGATCGTTGCGCCGGTCTGCCGGTTCAGCGCGATGAAGTGCTCGCCGGCGAGTGGTATGTAAACGCGCGTCTCGTCCATCGCCGCCGGCGCAGACGGTGGAAAGGGAAGCGTGATGAGCCACGCCTGTTCCGAGGGAAGCAGCGCAGCGAGCGGCGGATCGATCGGCGTGTGTTCGGCGCGCGCAACCGCACAGTAGGGGCAGGCGCCCAAGCATGAGAATAGCAATAAGACGTACGTTCGAAGTGATCGGGCCACTATATGTTGTGGGATAATAACGCGTCTCGATGCCTGAATCCTGATTCCTGATTTCTGAATCCTGATTCCTGAATCCTGATTCCTTTCGATGGTGTCACATCAAACGATTCTCGTCCTCGACTTCGGGTCCCAGTACACACAGCTGATCGCTCGCCGACTCCGTGAGCTTTCGATCTACACCGAGATCCTGCCCTTCAACACACCGGTTGAGGTACTTCGCGCGAAGGACCCCGTCGGCGTGATCCTGTCAGGTGGGCCGAGCAGCGTATCGGACGACGGGGCACCGCGATGCGAAGCGGGACTCTTCGATCTCGGCCGCCCGGTGCTCGGCATCTGCTACGGCATGCAACTGATGACCGACATACTCGGCGGCGAAGTGCGTCGGTCGGGCCATCGGGAGTTCGGTCACGCCCTCGTCAAGGTCACTCGAAACGGCATGCCAGGCCACAGCGCGGCGCCGCGTTTGTTCGCTGACGTTCCGATGGAACTCCGGGTGTGGGCGAGCCATGGCGACGACGTGGCTTCCGTGCCGCCTGGATTCCAGGTGGCGGCCACGAGCGCGACCGCGCCGATCGCGGCAATGGAAGCGCCCGATCGTCAGCTCTACGCGCTGCTGTTCCATCCAGAGGTCGCGCACACCGATTACGGGATCGAGATTCTGCGGGCGTTTGCGTACGGCGTGTGCGGGTGCGTCGGGGATTGGACGATCTCCTCCTTCATCGAGGAGGCGACGGCGCGCATCCGTGAACAGGTTGGTACGGGCAAGGTCGTGTGCGGGCTGTCGGGCGGTGTGGATTCGACGGTCGCCGCGATGCTGATTCATCGCGCGATCGGCGACCGACTCACCTGCATCTTCGTCGACAACGGGCTCCTGCGATACGACGAAGCCAATCAGATTCAAACGCGGTTTCGCGGCAAGCTGCGCCTGCCGCTCGATTTCGTCGACGCCAGCGCCCTCTTCCTTCAACGGCTGGCCGGCGTGACCGACCCGGAGCAAAAGCGGAAGATCATCGGCACGACGTTCATCGACGTGTTCGAGCGGCGCGCCAACGAGCTTGGCGGCTTCGGGTTTCTCGGGCAAGGGACGTTGTATCCCGACGTCATCGAGTCGGCGTCGGTGCACGGTCCGGCTGTCGTCATCAAGAGCCATCACAACGTGGGCGGTCTGCCCGAGCGCATGAACTTCACGCTCGTGGAGCCGCTGCGCGATCTGTTCAAAGACGAAGTGCGACGGGTCGGGGAGGATCTCGGACTCGAGCGCGAGTTCGTGGTTCGCCAGCCCTTCCCGGGGCCTGGTCTCGCAGTTCGTGTCGTGGGCGAGATCACCGCGGATCGCTTGACGCTGCTGCGCCTCGCCGATCGCATCGTCGCCGAGGAGATCCGGAAGGCTGGCTGGTACGAACGGCTGTGGCAAAGCTTTGCGGTGCTGCTCCCGGTGCAGAGCGTCGGCGTGATGGGGGATGCGCGCACGTACGAGTACACCGTCGCGATCCGAGCGGTCGAGAGCCTCGACGGCATGACGGCAGACTGGGCGCGCCTCCCGCACGATCTGCTTGCCACGATCTCGTCTCGGATCGTGAACGAAGTCAGAGGCATCAATCGTGTGGTCTACGACATCTCGTCCAAGCCGCCGTCAACGATTGAATGGGAATAGACCGAGCATTGGTGAATGACTGATTTCGTCCACCTTCATCTTCACACCGAGTTCTCGCTCCTCGACGGCGCGTGCCGGATCGACGAGCTGCTGGACGAAGCGGTCAAGCTGAAGATGCCGGGGCTGGCGGTCACCGAGCATGGCAACATGTTTTCATCGGTGGTCTTTCACGACCACGCCCGCGAGCGCGGGCTGAAGCCGATTCTCGGATGCGAGGTCTACGTCGCACAGGGCAGCCGGTTCGACAAGAGCGGTCCACAGACGGAGACCAACCATCTCGTGCTGCTGGCCGAGACCGACGAAGGCTACAAGAATCTGATCAAACTCGTGTCGGCCGGCTACACCGAGGGTTTCTACTATCGGCCTCGCATCGACAAGGATCTGCTGGCCCAGCACTCGAAAGGGTTGATCGGCCTGAGCAGCTGCCTGAAGGGGGAAGTCGCCAGCGCTCTCAAGGTGGAGCAGGCGCGTCCCGCACTCGAAGCGGCGGCGCGGCTGCGCGACATCCTGGGTCCGAACAACTTCTTCCTCGAGATGCAGTATCAGGGCATCGAAGAGCAGAAGACGGTCAATCGGGGCATCATCCCGCTCGCGCGCGAACTGAATCTGCCATTGGTTGCGACCAACGACGTGCACTACCTGCGCCAGGGCGATTACCAGCCGCACGACATTCTGCTCTGCATCGGTTCGGGCAAGACGGTACAGGACGAGAAGCGGTTGCGGTACACCGGCGATCAGTTCTTCCTGAAGACGGCCGAGCAGATGGCCGGCGTCTTCAGGGGGCATGAAGACGCGCTCAAGAACACCCTTCTGGTCGCGGAACGTTGCAACGTCACGATCCCGAAAGGCACGAACCATCTGCCGGTATTTGGCGTGCCTGACGGGTTGACGCTCGATGAGTACTTCGAGCGGGTCGCGCGCGATGGATTTGCGCAGCGGCTGCCGCGCCTGCAGAAACTGCAGGCGGCCGGTTCGCTCCGGCACACGATCGACGAGTACACGACGCGTCTCGACTATGAGATCGCGATGATCAAGGAGATGGGCTACACCGGCTACTTCCTGATCGTCTGGGATTTCATCCGGTATGGACGCGAGCGGGGCATCCCGGTTGGGCCGGGCCGCGGTTCTGCGGCGGGCTCCCTGGTTGCGTGGTGCCTGCGCATCACTGACGTCGATCCGATCCACTACGACCTGCTGTTCGAGCGGTTCCTCAACCCCGAGCGCGTGTCCATGCCCGATATCGACGTGGACTTCTGCGAACGCCGGCGCGGTGAGGTGATCGAGTACGTCACACGCAAATACGGGCGTGAGAACGTCGCCCAGATCATCACTTTCGGGACGATGAAGGCCAAGGCGGTGGTACGCGACGTCGGACGCGCCCTCGACATGCCCTACGCCGACGTCAACAACATCGCCAAGCAGATCCCGCCGGCGCTCGACATGACGCTGGACAAGGCCCTCGCCGAGAATCCGGTCCTCAAGGACATGGTGGCGAAGGACCCGAAGGTCAAGGAAGTGATCGAGATCGGCAAGCGCCTCGAGGGCATGTCGCGCCATGCGTCGGTGCACGCCGCGGGCGTCGTCATCGCGCCCGGCCCGATCACGGACTACGCGCCGCTCTACAAAGGGCAGCGCGATGAAATCGTCACCCAGTGGAACATGAAGGAGGTCGAGCGGGTCGGCCTTCTGAAGATGGACTTCCTGGGGCTCAGCACGCTCACATTGATCGACGATGCCCTGAAGGAGATCAAGCGGACTGAAGGCATCGACCTCGACATCGACAACGTGCCGCTGGACGACGCGAAGACCTACAAGGTGTTCCAGGAGGGCGCGGCCTACGGCATCTTCCAGTTCGAGTCGTCGGGCATGCGCGAGCTGTTGCGCAAAGCGAGGCCGGACCGGCTCGACGATCTGATCGCGCTGAACGCGCTCTATCGCCCAGGGCCGCTGAAGTCCGGCATGGTGGACGACTACATCGCGCGCAAGCAGGGCACGAAGGAGGTCAAGTACGACCTGCAGCAGCTGGCCCCGATCCTGGGCGACACCTACGGCGTCATCGCCTATCAGGAACAGGTGATGCTCATCGCGCAGGCGCTGGCCGGTTTCTCGCTGGCGCAAGCCGACATGCTGCGCAAGGCGATGGGGAAGAAGGATCCGAAGGTCATGGCGAAGATGCGCGCCGACTTCATGGACGGTGCGCTCGCCAAAGGGATCAACGAGAAGAAGGCGACCAAGATCTTCGACCTGATGGAATACTTCGCCGGGTACGGCTTCAACAAGTCGCATTCGACCGCGTACGCCTTCCTCGCCTACCAGACAGCCTATCTGAAGGCCAACTACCCCTGGCACTTCGCTGCCGCTCTGCTGACGATCGAAGCGCAGAACACCGACAAGCTCGCGGTGTATCTGGCAGAGAGCCGCGATCGCGGGATCCCGGTGCTGCCGCCCGACATCACCGAGAGCCGGCTGAACTTCACGGTCGAGCCCGGGCGTGGTGTACGGTTCGGCCTGACGGCCATCAAGGGACTGGGCGAAGGCGCGATCAACGCCATCATCCAGGCGCGTGAGCTGCTCGGCGGCCGCATCCCCTCCTTGCACGCGTTGTGCGAGGTGCTCGATCTGCGGATCGCGAACAAACGCGTGTTCGAGGCGCTCGTGAAATCGGGTGCGTGCGACACCATCATCGGCCCGGGGACCGGAGCGTCGACTGGCGCGCCGCTGCCTGCCGTTCGCGCGAAGTTGTTCGCGGCGATTGAAAGCGCCTTCGAGCACGGCGCGCGTACGCAGCGGAACAAGGATCTGGGACAGGTCGATCTCTTCGGTGGAGGAGAGGAAGAGGCGGGACCGACTGTCGTCCGTCTCCCCGATGTCCCGCCCTGGTCGGAGATCGATCAGCTCAATTTCGAGAAAGAGTCACTCGGTCTCTATTGGAGCGGCCATCCGATCGATCGATGGGCTGACGATCTGCGCGAGTACGGATCGAAGACCACCAAAGATCTGGTCGTCAAGAAAGAGGCCGACGCGCCGCAGGATGACAGCGGCGACGATTCGATTGCACCGGCCGCGGGATCGAGCAACGGGAATGACCGGCCTGGCCACGGCTTCCCGTCGGGCAACGGGAATGGGCGACTGGTGGCTGAGGAGATCTCCATCGGCGGTATCGTCTCCGGACTGCGGCCGCTCAAGACCCGCCGAGGCGATCGCATGTGCGTGTTCATGCTCGACGACGCCCACGGGAGCATCGAGGTGGTGGTGTTCCCGGAAGCGTTCAAGCAACATGGCCACCTGGCGGAAGCGGGGAAGACGGTGTGCGTCGCCGGGCGCTTTGAGCGCGACGACGAATCCTCGAGAATCCTGGCGTCTGAAATCGTGCCGATCGAGATGGTGCGCGAACGTCTGGCCAAATCGGTGGCCATCCGTCTCTCGATGCCTCCGCACGGTCGAGCGACCTTCGAGAAACTGCTGGAAGTGCTGGCGCATCACAAGGGAGACCGTCGCGTCGCGTTCGTGATTCACGAGCAGGAGAAACACATTCGGGTGACCGCCGACATCAGCGGGATCCGCGTGCGTCCGTCCGAGAGCCTGGTCTCGGAGGTCGAAAGAATCTGCGGCGCTGGATCGGTCAGCCTGCGCTCGTCGACTCCCACTCAGGACGCCCCGGGCAAAGCCGAGGGCCGATGACCTGGTCTGTCCATGCCTCCTGACACACTCGACTTCGAGGAACCGATCGCACTGTTGCTCAAAGAGCTGGAAGCGATGGCGATGCTGCCGATGACGCCCGAACGCCAGCGATCCATCGACAGTCTGAACCACCGCATCGATGCGATTCGCGGCGAGATCTACAAGAACCTGACGCCCTGGCAGCGCGTGCTCGTGGCGAGGCATCCGAATCGGCCGACCGTGCTCGATTATGTGAACCGTCTCTTCACCGAGTTCACTGAGATCAGCGGAGATCGCCGCTTCGCCGACGATCATGCCGTGGTGGCAGGGTTTGCGCGCTACAAGGACGAGCCGGTGCTCATCGTCGGGCATCACAAGGGCGGTGGCGACACGAAGCAGAAGATTTACCGGAACTTCGGTTACGCGAAGCCAGAAGGCTATCGCAAGGCGCTCCGGGCCATGAAGCTCGCGGAGAAGTACCGGCGCTCGGTCATCGCGTTCATCGACACGCCCGCCGCGTATCCCGGCATCGAGTCGGAGGAACGGGGAATCTCAGAGGCCATTGCCCTGAATCTGCGTGAGATGGCGGCGCTCGAGGTGCCGATCGTGGTGATCGTCCACGGCGAAGGCGGCAGCGGCGGCGCGCTCGGTCTGGCGGTCGGCGATCGGATTCTGATGCACGAGTTCGCGATTTACAGCGTCATCCCGCCCGAGGGCTGCGCGGCGATTCTGTGGCGCGACAGCGGTAAGAAGGTCGAGGCTGCCGAAGCGCTGAAGCTCACGGCACCGGACCTGCTTCGCCTGGGATTGATCGATGAGATCGTGCCCGAACCGCGGGGCGGTGCTCATACCAACGTTGATGTGGCAGCCACGCTCCTCGACACGGTGCTCGATCGCACGCTGAACGACGTCGCCTCGATGAACGCGGACGCACGATCGCGAGCGCGCTACGAGAAGTGGCGCGCCATGGGGAATGTCGGCATTGCCGAAGGCTGATCTGATCTGGGAGACATTCCCGTGTGACGACGTCGCGGTGACGGATCTGTCGCATGCGCTGCAGATCTCTCCGATCGCTGCCCGCCTGCTCTGCATTCGCGGCATGACGGACGCCGATCGCGCCAGGCGTTTTCTGTCACCGACCTTGGACGATCTGCTCGATCCGTTCACGCTCGCCGATATGGGGGCTGCGGTCGACCGCATCCTGCGCGCCATCGCGCAGCGTGAGCGCATCGCCATTCACGGCGACTACGACGTCGACGGGATCACGTCGACGGTCATCCTCAGGCGTGCGCTCGAGATGCTCGGGGCCGACGTGACGCACTTCATCCCTGAACGTCTGCGGGATGGCTACGGTCTTCAGCCGGCGTCGCTCGATCGATTGCACGCGGAGGGCGTGCGAGTCGTGATTTCGGTCGACTGCGGTATCAGGGCCGTGGAAGCAGCGCAACATGCGCGCATGCTCGGGCTGGATCTGATCATCACCGATCACCATGAGCCGGACATCGAGCTCCCGAGCGCGCTGGCCGTCATCAACCCGAAACGGCACGATTGCCAGTACGGCGACAAGAACCTCGCAGGCGTCGGCGTCGCGCTGAAACTGGTGCACGCCTTGTGCGCGCGAACGGGACACGTGAGCTGGCTTCCGGCGTTCGTCAAAGTTGCGGCGATCGGCACACTGGCGGACGTCGTTCCACTCACCGGCGAGAACCGCGTCATCGCGAAGCTCGGTCTGGGCATGTTGTCGAAAGGCCCGCACCGGGTCGGACTCCGCTCGTTGCTCGACGTGTGCGGGCTGACGGGCAAGGAGATCGACAGCTACCACATCGGCTTCGTGCTGGCGCCTCGCGTCAACGCGGCAGGCCGGATGAGCACGCCCGACATCGCCGCGCGTCTGCTGCTCGCGGCCGACGAAGGCATGGCAGCCGAAGCGCGTCAGCTGGCCGAACAGCTCGATGCCGAAAACCTCCGGCGGCAACAGGAGGAGGCGGACATCGTGGCGGAGGCGCGAAAGGCGGTCGAGACCGACCTCGAGGTCGGGTCGCGTACCGTCATCGTCGTGGCTGGTGAAGGCTGGCACCGGGGCGTCATCGGCATCGTGGCCTCGAAACTGGTGGATGCGTTCCACCGACCGGCCATCGTCATGTCCACCGACGGAGACGTTGCGCATGGTTCCTGCCGGAGCATCCCGTCGTTCAACATGCTGGCAGCGCTCGAGTCGTGCGGTGAGGTGATGACACGATTCGGCGGTCACAAACAGGCAGCGGGACTGACGATGGAGTCCGCGCGCATCCGTGAGCTTCGTGCGCGGGTCAACGACTTCGCCGATGCGCGATTGCAGCCTGACGATCTACGACCTCGTTTGTGGATCGACGGCGCGCTTGCGTTTCGCGGCATCGACGAGCGCGTCGCCTCAGAGCTCACGACGCTGGCACCGTTCGGCGCAGGCAATCCACGTCCGATCTTCCAGACCGGGGCGGTCGAGATCATCGACGGTCCGAGAAGGGTCAAAGAGCGTCATCTGAAAATGGCATTCCGCCAGGATGGCCGCGTGATGCGTGGCATCGCATGGCGTGCCTCCGAACGCGAAGGGTTCGTGACTGAGCACCGCACCGCGATCGATCTCGCGTTCTCCCTCGAGCAGGACATCTGGAACGGCGAGCGGTATCTGCAGTTGTCGATCGCTGATTTCAAGGCGCCGCAGAACTGACTGATCACCGAGCGGGTGCTATCCTGACCTTAGGTTAGGCTGACCTTGGTCCGCCTGAAGGCGGACCAGACGTCAGTAGGTCCGGCTGAAGCCGGACACGACACACCGCAATGACCGCCTGGCAGAGACGCTTGCGCGCGATGGTGGCGATCTTCGGGATCGCCGTGGCGGTCGTCGTGTATCTGTCGATCGGGACACGCCGCACGCCGCCCCGACCTGCGCCGGTGAAGCGTCTCGATGAGAAGGTAACCGCCGAGGCGGTCGGCGGTAAAGTGCAGCAGAATCGTCTGACCGCCCGTGACTTTCAGATGTCGTTCGAAAAGGTGCAGTTCAACGAGGACGGGTCGTCGACGTGGACGAAGCCACGAATCACCGTGCAGAAGTCGGATGGGCGCACGTTCGTCGTCACGGCAGATGACGCGCGGTCCGGACCGAAGCAGAAACAGAAGGAGCTGACAGGGCACGTGAAGCTGGTCGCAAGCGACGGATTCGAGATGACTGCCGATCAGGCGACACACAGTGAAGACGACGCGATCGTTCGCGTGCCCGGTGCGGTGCTGTTCAAGAAAGGTCACATGAGCGGATCCGGCACGAACGGTACGTTCGATCAGAACGACGACATTCTGACGATCGCCGAGCACGCCGCTGTCACCGTCGTTGACGATGCGGGTCATCCGACGACAGAGTTCGCGTCGGGCAGCGCCGTGCTCGATCGCACGCAGCATGCGTTGACCCTCGACATGCACGTCCACGTCGTTCGAGGCATGCAGATCATCGACACCGACCATTCGTCGGCGCGGCTCAACGCGAACAATGACGTCGTCACGTATCTCGAGTTGCGAGGACAGTCGCGCGTAAGCGGAGGCTCCGCCATTCGCAGCATGAGCGCGCGCGACATCGACATGGACTACAGCGAAGACGGCCGCACTCTCGAGCGCGTGGTGCTCAACGGACACGCGGAGGTCACGCCGACCTCAAACGGCGAGTCCACGCGATCGATGGCGGCAGAGTCGCTGGACGTGCTTCTTGCGACCGATGGTTCGATCGTCAACGCAACCGGACGTGAAAACGTGCGTCTGGACCTGCCCCCGTCGGGCGAGTCGCCGGGGGGTCGTATCACGGCGCGTACGATGGATGCGTCTGGCCAGGAAGGTCGCGGCCTGACAGACGCACGTTTCACTGATGCCGTTGAATACCGCGAGCCGGCGCGGAAGGGCGCGTCGCCGCGAGTTGTTCGTGCGCGTATGTTGGCAGCGTCGCTGGACGGGGATGCCGTCAAGGAAGCGGTCTTCACCGGCAACGTGATCTTCGAAGAGGACGACTTGAAGGCGAGCGCTCCCGAAGCGCGCTACCAGCCGGCGATGAACGCGATCGCGCTCGCGGCTCCTGATGGTGGCGGCGTGTCCCACGTGACCATCGACCAGATCGAGATCGACGCCAAGCGCATCAATGTCGCGCTCGATTCGAGGCAGATTTCGGGGACTCAGGTCAAGACTACGCTGCGCCCGAAGCCGGCAACCTCACGCGGCTCGGACGGCCGCGCCTCGTCGGCGAACAACATGCCGGGGTTGCTGAAACAGGACAATGCCGCCAACGTCAACGCCGACGCAGTCGAATACACGTCTGCCACAGGAAGAGCCGTCTACAAAGGGAACGCACGCCTGTTCCAGGGTTCGACGTCGATCAGCGGTGATACCGTCACGGTCGATCGAGAGCACGGGGACCTGACCGCAAACGGAAACGTGCGATCCACGCTCGATCTGGAGACCGGCCGCGTCAGCGGAAGCGGCGATGAGATCCGTTATGTCGACGCCGCCCGCACTGTGACCTACAGTGTCGGGCTCGCAGGACCGACAAGGGGCAGGGGAGCAGGCTCTCCAGCCGCCCCTCCCGGAGGGCGGCGCGGGAGCGCCGAACCGGTTCACGTCGCTCAGGTCAAAGGCCCACAAGGCGACCTCCACGCGGAGCGAATCGACGTCGTGCTGGCATCGTCGGAGAATCGGATGGAACGTCTGGAAGCCGTCACAGGCGTGACACTGACCATGGAGACCAAATCCGCTTTCGGGTCGCGCCTGACGTATCACGCGGAGAGTGAGCGCTACGCGATCTCCGGTGCCGGCGCGGTGCTCGCGACCGTACAATCGATGACGGCCGCAACTGCGACCACACCGCAATCCTGCCGCGAGATGAAAGGTCGCACGTTGACCTTCTCCAAAGCGAACGATAGTATCGAGGTCGACGGCAACGACGAGACCCGCACTCAGATGCGGAACATATCGTGTCCGCCCTCAGCGTCGCGTTGAAGCGCGACGGCCTCCCGTCAGCCACGCTCGTGTCTACGCTGCGAACTCAGGAACTCACGAAGTCGTACGGCGGGCGCACGGTGGTGCGGGGTGTCAGCATCGAAGTGGGCTCGGGAGAAATCGTCGGGCTGCTGGGCCCCAACGGCGCCGGCAAGACGACGACGTTCTACATGACCGTCGGTCTGACCGGCCCGGATTCGGGGCGTGTCGTGCTCGACGACGAGGATGTGACCGAGGCGCCGATGTATCTGCGGGCGCGCAAGGGCATCGGGTATCTGCCGCAGGAGCCGTCGATCTTTCGCGGCCTTACGGTCGAGCAAAACATCCTCGGCATCCTGGAAACGCTGGATCTCGACGCGGCCACCCGTAAGGCGCGACTGGCGGATCTTCTGGCCGAGTTGCATCTGACGCCGCTCGCGTCTGCGCCGGCGTACACGCTCTCGGGCGGTGAGCGCAGGCGAGCCGAGATCACGCGCGCGCTGGTGATGTCGCCGCGCTTCATGCTGCTCGACGAGCCGTTTGCGGGCATCGATCCGATCGCGGTGACGGAGATTCAGAAGATCGTGTTCCACCTGAAGGAGCGCGGCATCGGCGTGCTGATCACGGATCACAACGTGCGTGAGACGCTCAGAATTACCGACCGGGCGTACATCGTTCACGACGGTGTGATTTTCCGGAGCGGCACCCCGGATTCTCTGGCGGCGGATGAGGATGTGCGCCGGATTTATCTGGGGACGGACTTTCGATTGGACTAAGATGGTCCAGGGTTGAACGAACCGTAAGACATGGCGATTTCGCAGAAACTTCACACCAAACTCGTTCAGAAGCTGATTCTGACGCCGTCGCTGCAGCAGGCGATCAAGCTGCTGCCGATGTCGACGCTCGAGTTGTCGGAGCTCTTGAACCAGGAGATGGTCGAGAACCCGATGCTCGAAGAGGTCCCGACGGAGGAGTTGCAGCCGGTTGAGGCGGCTCAGGAGAAGCAGGAAGACAAGACCGAGAAGGAGAAGGGCGACACCTGGGACGATCAGGACTACGAGTACTTCTTCGGTGACTACCTCGATGACGGCTATCGGCCGCGCACGCCGACGGAAGTCAAAGAACTGCCGCCGATCGAGAACACGTTGTCGACCGGGCAGTCGCTGTCGAGCCACCTGCTCTGGCAGCTCTCGATGCAGACCGACGAACCGGTGCTGCGCGAGATCGGCGAAGCGATCATCGGCAATCTCGATGATGACGGCTATCTCGTGGCGACGGTCGAGGATATTGCCGGCATGGGCCCCTGGTCCACGAACGATGTCGAGCGGGCACTCTCACTGGTCCAGTCGTTCGATCCGATCGGCGTCGCCGCTCGCGATCTGCAGGAGTGCCTCCTGTTGCAGCTTCGACACCTCGGGATGGGTGGCACCCCCGCTGAGCGGATTGTCACCGAGCACATGCGCCTGCTCCAGAACCATCAGGTGCCCGAGCTGGCGCGAAAGCTCGGTCTCTCGATCGACGATCTGAAGCAGCACATCGAGCTGATACGCCACCTCGATCCGAAACCGGGCAGTCGTCACAATCCGTCGCAGTCCCAGTACGTGATCCCCGACGTCTACATCGTCAAGATCGAGGATCAGTACGTTGCGGTGCTGAACGAAGAAGGGCTGCCGCAGCTTCGAATCAGTCCGGTGTACCGCCGGCTGCTCGACAAGAACGCCGCCGAGAACACCGACGAAACCCGCGCGTATGTGAAGGACAAGTTCCGATCCGCGCTCTGGCTGATCAAGTCGGTCGAGCAGCGGCAGAAGACGATTCACAAGGTGGCGACGAGCATCATCAATTTCCAGCGTGACTTTCTCGACCACGGCATCGAATATCTCCGGCCGCTGGTGCTGCGCGACGTGGCCAACGACATCGGCATGCACGAATCGACGGTGAGCCGCGTCGTCACGAACAAGTACATGCACACGCCGCAGGGCGTGTTCGAGATGAAGTACTTCTTCCACAGCGGCATCAACAGCCAGTACGGGGACGCGGTGTCGTCGGTCACGATCAAGCAGCGGATTCGCAAGATCATCGAGCAAGAGGACCCGAAGAAGCCATTGAGCGATTCCAAGATCGTCAGCATGCTGCATCGCGAGGGCCTCGAGCTGGCCCGGCGGACGATCGCCAAGTACAGAGAAGAGCTCAAGATTCCGACGTCCAACCAGCGTAAGGTTCTGTACTAGCGGCCATCGGCCGCAGGTGGCGGGACCGGATCGCCACGGATTGTCATGCGTCTCGAAATCACTGGACGACAGATCCCCATTACTCCGGCCGCGCGCAGGCTCATAGAGCGGCGCATCGCCCACACGATCAGGCTGCTGCACGACAGCGTCATGTCGACGCACGTCGTTCTCGCCAGGCTGCGTGGACGCGTGCGCGCGGAGGTCACCGTGCACGTCAGCCGTGAGCACATCCTGCATGGCGAAGGCGCCGGCTCGGATGTGCAGGCCGCGTTGACGGCGGCGACCGACAAGATCGAGCATCAGGCCGAGAAGCTGAAGGGCCGATGGGCGGGTCGGAAAAAGCGCCGCGAGAGCACGTCACGCGCCGCCCAGGCCACTGCCATGGCGGCCGACGGCGCAGTTGCGCGGTCGACCGACGACCGCAGGCGCCGGATCATCAGAGCCAGGCGGTATGCGGTCAAGCCGATGTCGATCGAAGACGCGGCCGCCGAAATCGGCGATGGCAGTGACGCCGTGATCGTGTTCCGCAACTCGGCGACCGATGCGGTCACCGTGCTGTTTCGGCGCGCGGACGGGCACCTCGGACTCATCGAGCCCGAGGCCTAGGCTGTGTCGGAGCCGCCGGCGTTGAGCGCGTCTGCGATGTCGACGCGGTCGCTGACTGTCGAGGCGCTCCTTCGACGCCGGTCGGAGACGGTCGGACTGCCGCTCGAACTGCTCAGCGGTGGCGGTGGTGTCGATCGTCCGATCTCCAGCCCGCACATTCAGAAGACCGGCCTGGCGCTGGTCGGATTCCACGAATACCTGCAACCGGCCCGTATCCTCGTCTTCGGCGAGAGCGAGGTGCGATACCTCGAGAGCCTCGAGCACGACGCTCGGGTCGCGATGCTGGGCGCGATGTTCAGGCATGACATCCCCTGCGTCCTCATCACCGGCGGATGGGACCCTCCGCCGGATCTGCTCGAAGCGTCGGACGCGTACCGGGTGCCGGTGCTGCGGACACCGATCGCCACACCAATCGCCATCAGCCGCATCGCTGCACTCCTCGATGACGCGCTCGCCGTGCGCGAGGTGATGCACGGTGTGTTGATGGATATCCTCGGCCTGGGTGTGCTCATCGTCGGCGACAGCGGGATCGGCAAGAGCGAGTGCGCGCTCGATTTGATCGTCCGCGGCCATCGGCTCGTCGCCGATGACACCGTCGAGATGCGACGGCGCGGAGAGACGATGCTGATCGGGACCTGTCCAGAGCTGACGCGTCATCACATGGAAGTGCGCGGCCTCGGCGTGATCAACATCCGCGATCTGTTCGGCGTGGCGGCGACCCGGACGGCCAAACGCGTCGAGCTGGTGGTGCGGCTGGAACGCTGGGACACCGATCGTGAATACGATCGGCTCGGTCTCGACGAGAATACCTTCGATCTGTTCGGCATCAAGGTTCCGCTCATCAGCATGCCGGTCGCGCCCGGACGGAATCTCGCGATCCTGGTCGAAGTTGCGGCGCGGAATCAGCTCCTGCGCTCGCGAGGACTCAACGCGGCCCGGGATCTTGCCGAGCGCCTCGAAGGACGTCTGCGAGAGCGCGTCAGCGACGATGTCGACGAAGACGGCGGGGATCAAGAATGACGGCGTCGAAGCTCGCGCGCCATGTGGCGCGACATGTCGCGCGGCCGCGACCGCGACGCGGACGTCGCGGTCACCGATTCGTCATCGTCACCGGGTTGTCGGGATCGGGAAAGACTCACGCGATCCGGGCGCTCGAAGATCTCGGCTACTTCTGCGTTGACAACCTGCCGACGCAGCTCATCCCGACGCTGGCCGAGCTGGCCACGCGCGATGACGCAGGGCTCGATCACGTCGCGATCGTAGTCGACGTCCGGGAAGGCGGGTTCCTCAAGAACTTTCCGCCCGTCTTTCGAAAGCTGAAGGCGACGCCCGGCATCGACGCACGCCTCATCTTCCTCGAGGCCAGCCGATCGGCACTGGTCCGCAGATTCAGCGAGACGCGGCGGCCGCATCCACTGGCACCTGACCGGTCAGTGGTCGAAGGGATTGTCGAAGAGCGCAAGAAGCTTCAGACGATTCGATCGCTGGCGGATGTGATCGTCGACACGACGAATCTCACGGTTCACGAACTCCGGGATCTCTTCGCCCGCGTCTCGAAGGACAACGACGCGCGCGCGGAGATGGTCGTCAATCTGGTCAGCTTCGGATTCAAGCATGGGCCGCCGCTCGATGCTGATCTGGTGTTCGACGTGCGGTGCCTTCCGAATCCGCATTTCGTCGACAGTCTGCGTGGCATGACCGGGCGCGATCCGGCGGTCGTGAAGTACATGCGCCGTCACGCCTCAACGAGAGAATTCATCGACCGGCTCACGTCGTTTCTCAAGTTTTCATTGCCGCACTACGTGCGGGAAGGAAAAACCTACCTGACGGTGGCAATCGGGTGTACCGGTGGTCAGCATCGATCGGTGATGATTGCCGAAGCGTTGAAGAAGTCGCTCGCGGGTGTCAAAGGTGTCCACCTGCGTGTGAAGCACAGGGACTCGTGAGCCGCTTGACAGGACGAACCCAGCGGCAAGGTTGCGTATGATCGGAGTCGTCGTGGTCACGCACGGCCAGCTCGCGACCGAGCTGCTGAATGCTGCGGAAACGATCGTCGGTGATCTCCCGCGCTTTGCCGCCGTTTCGATCGGCTGGCACGAGGATACCGAGGACGCGCGTGGTGAGATCGCGCAGGCGATTGAGCGCGTCGACGAAGGCGCGGGCGTGTTGATCCTGACGGACATGTTCGGCGGCACGCCATCGAATCTGGCGATGACGTTTCTGGCGGAGGGACGCGTCGAGGTGATCACCGGCGTCAACCTGCCGATGCTGATCAAACTCGTGAACGTGCCGAAGCAGTCAGATCTGCTTGCCGTGGCGCGCGACATGCGTGAGCATGGACGTCACGCCATCTGGGTGGCCTCGGACCTGCTGCGAGGCGACAAAGACGTGAAGCCGTGACCACACGCTCGGTGACCGTCGTGAATCAACTCGGCCTGCACGCGCGCGCCGCGGCGCGATTCGTGCATCTGGCGACACGCTTCGAGTCGCAGATTCGCGTCGGCCACGGCGCCAAGGTCATGGACGGCAAGAGCATCATGGGGATCCTGCTGCTCGCGGCCGCGCGCGGTACCGTGATCACGCTTACGGCAATCGGGCCGGACGAGCAGGCGGCGGTGGACGCCCTGGTACAACTCGTTCAATCGGGCTTTGGCGAGGAATCGTGGAACGTTTGAAGGGTATCGGTGTGTCGCCGGGCATCGCAGTGGGGCCCGCGCTGGTCGCGATTCAGCGGATGCAGGTCATCCGCTTTCCCATCGCCCTCGATCGGGTCGGACGCGAGTTGACGGCGCTCGAACGGGCCCGCCAGCGGTCGCGCGATCAACTCGAGCAGATCCGCCGCCGGTTTGCCGAGATCAAGGGATCCGACCTGGCGTCGATCTTCGACGCCCAGCTGCTCATGCTCGACGATGCGATGATCGTGGCGCGCGCGGCGTCGTTCGTCCGCGACGAGCGGGTGAATGCCGAGTGGGCCGTGCAGAGGGCGGTCGACGAAGTCAGCACGGTATTCGACGGCATCGACGACCCGTATCTTCGCGAACGGAAGGGCGACCTGCACGACGTCGCCGGTCGTCTTCGGATGAACCTGCGCGAAGAGCGGGGCGAGCCGCGCGATCGTCTTCAGGATCTCGATGCTCCCTGCGTGCTCGTCGCGGACGAGCTCACGCCGTCGGTCGTGGCGCAGCTCGACTGGACGCGCATTCAAGGCTTTGCGACCGACGCCGGCAGCCGCACCTACCATACCGCCATCCTCGCTCGATCGCTTGGCGTTCCGGCCGTCGTCGGTCTGCACGACGTGAGCCGGCGGGTGCCGACCGGCGCCGCGGTCATCCTGGACGGTGAGACTGGAGATGTCGCGCTCGATCCGACCCCCGAGGCGTGCCTGGAGGCTGAAGCCGTGGCCCGGCGATCGCGTGCGTTCGTGTCGGTCGCGAGCCGCGAAGACGGTCCGTTGCAGACGAGCGATGGCGTGCGGATCGTCCTGCAGGCCAACATCGAGCGCTCCGACGATGTCGCGACCGCGATCGACGCGGGAGCCGAAGGCATCGGGCTCTATCGATCCGAGTTCATGCTGGTCGGCGGACCGCCCGACATGGCCGCCGAAGACGAGCAGTATCACGTGTATCGGCAGCTCGTCGAACGCATGTCGCCGCGGCCGGTGACGATACGAACATTCGACATCGACGAGCGCCAGCTGGCGCGGCCGCTGGTCGACGCGGCGCTCGACGCGCGATGGTTTCCCGACGACGAGCGCAGCGGACATGCCGGGCTGCGTGGCATTCGCTTCGGGCTCGCACAGCCGGCGATCTTCAAGACGCAGCTTCGAGCCCTGCTCCGAGCGGCGGCGCATGGGCCGGTGCGCATCATGTTCCCGTTCGTCTCGTCGCTGCTCGAAGTGCGCAGTGCGAAGTCCCTGCTCGATGAGGCGCGTGCGGAGCTGATGGCGCGGGGGATTGAGACGCCGATGCTTCCGGTCGGCATCATGATTGAAGTGCCGTCCTCAGCGTTGACCGCCTCGCTGCTCGCGCCCGAAGTCGACTTCTTCACGATCGGCACAAATGATCTCATTCAGTATCTGCTGGCGGTGGATCGCACCGACGATCGCGTCTCCAACCGCTATCAGCCACTGCATCCAGCAGTGCTGAAGCTGCTGCGTCACGTGCGTCGCGCGGCCACGCATCACGGCATCCCGGTCTCGCTCTGTGGTGAGATGGCGTCCGATCCGCTCCTCCTCCGTGTGCTGATCGGATGCGGGCTCACCGAGTTCAGCATGACGCCGGGCGCGCTGCCGATCGCGCGCCACGTCGTGCAGGAGACCAGCGCCGCCGACATGACGAAGATCGCCGCGCATGTACGCAGGCTCGCCACCGTCGATGACATCGAGCGATTCCTTCAGGAGACGTTTGCACCAGCAGCCGGTGCAACGAGGTGAACACGATGAGTTCAGTGGGAGACGGGGAGCAGCGCGCAGTCGGCGGTGTGAAACGGGTCGAAAAGCCGTGGGGCTATGAACTGCATTGGGCCAAGACCGATCGGTATGTCGGCAAGATCCTGCACATCAACGCCGGCCACGCGCTCAGCTTGCAGTATCACAACGTGAAGGATGAGACGGTCTATCTCTACTCCGGGCGGCTGCTGTACGAGATCGAGATCAACGGACAGCTCACCGAACGCGAGATGGTCCCAGGCGATTCCATCCATGTCTCGCCCAAGACCGTGCACCGTATGACCGCGATCGAGGATTGCGATGTGTTCGAGGTCTCGACACCGGAGCTCGATGACGTGGTCCGCTTGGAAGATCGATACGGGCGGCAGGGTACCTAGCGCGGCGAGTGTTCGTGAATGGGGATGGGAGGCAGGCTCGACACCTGCCTCCACCTCATATCTGACGACGGCCGCTAGAAGGGGATATCGTCGTCGGTGAGCGGCTCCATGGGCGGTTCGTCCGCGTTGCCGCCAGGCGCATGTGAGCTCCCGCGATCCGTTCCAGCAGACCCGCGTCCGCCTCCGCCGCCGAGCAGCGTTACACGGTCGGCTTTGATTTCAGTCGTGTACCGCTTGTTTCCGTCCTTGTCGTCCCACTGACGGGTCTGTAGGCGGCCCTCAACGTAGATCTGTTTGCCCTTGGTGAGATATTCCTGCAGGCTTTCAGCCGGTTTGCCCCACAGCACCACTCGGTGCCATTCGGTCTTCTCCTGGCGCTGATTGTTTCGATCGTTCCACACCTCGGTGGTCGCCAGATTCAGCGTGGCGACCGCGGCTCCTCCTGGCGTGTAGCGAAGCTCTGCGTCACGCCCCAGGTTTCCGACCAGAATGACTTTGTTCACGCTGCCCATCGTTCGTCCTTTCGGGCGGATCGACCGCCCCTACGGCTGCAATAGCTGCTGCCGTGCACGTGCGTACCGAGCGGACCAGTCGAGTGCCGTGGACACAGTCCACAAGGTCCGCTCCTCAGTTCACACTGTACAGGTTTTCGTGACGGGGGAGGTCACGAAGTTCAGGGCTTCGCTGGCGTGGAAGACTGTCGTCGCAACGCGTCGAGACGCTGTCTGGCGAGGCCGGCCGGGGCCGAACCCGCAAAGTTCTTGATCAATTGTTCGTACGATGCGCGAGCTTCGTCGACCTGACCGAGCGCCTCGAGTGCGCGGCCACGTTTGAAGTACGCGTCGGGCAGCCAATTCGATTTGGGGTAACTCTGAATGACGCGTGTATATGCGGAAACCGCATCCTGATTCCGCTTCTGGGTGTAGTACGTCTCTCCGAGGTAGTAGTAGGCTTCAGCGGCAGCTTCGCTGGTCGGAAACGCTTTCACGAGCGCTTCGAAGCCGGTGATCGCCGATGCATACGACCCCGAGAAATAGTCCGAACGGGCGCTCTCCAGCATCCGAGAGGGGGAGAGGCCGAGCGTTGACGACCCCGTCGATGGCGATGACGTCGGTGTGGCGGCAACACCAGCCGGACTCGGCGCAGTCGAAGCGGAGGAGGAGTCAACACCAGGTGAGCTGGCTCCTCCGGACGTCAACAAGTTCGGCAGGGAGGTGACCGTCGATCGCAGCGCGCTGATCTCGTCGGACAGGGAGCGCAGCCGCGTGTCAGTGTCCTGTGTGCGTTCGCGAATGGTGCTGAGTTCGCTCGTCAGGTTCTTGATCAGCAGCTCCTGATCGGCGAACCGTTTCTGTGCACCCTGATCGGAGGCATCAAGACGCGTGTTGAGAGCCTTGATGGCGTCTGCGATCTGCGCGAGCGAGAGCGCGAGTTGCTGGGTCTGCTCCTGAAGCATGCGCAGCTCCGCGGTCATCTGCTGATGCTCGCGGTTCTGCGCGCCGGCCGGCACGGCCCCCAACGCGGACAGTATCAGCGCGACGGCGAATACCGTAATGGTTTTCTGCATGCGGTGCCCTCGTTCAGCCGTC
Organism: Vicinamibacterales bacterium; assembly: GCA_035263125.1. GTDB lineage: Bacteria > Acidobacteriota > Vicinamibacteria > Vicinamibacterales > UBA2999 > Gp6-AA40. Next base: position 22,690 of record DATFRP010000284.1, on the reverse strand, counting down.
GTCTCACGGCTCTCTTACTAGTCTATTTCGACGTGATGACGAGATGACCTCGGCGGTTCTTCGACCACGCGTCCTCGCTGTGCCCCATATCGAAGGGGAATTCCTTCCCGTAGCTGACGGTCTTGATGCGCTCGCCGGACACGCCAAGTGACGCCAGGTAGGCCTTTACTGCGGTGGCGCGCCGCTCCCCGAGGGCGAGGTTGTACTCGGCGGTGCCGCGCTCGTCGCAGTGTCCCTCAATCGTAATCGCCCACGTCGCATATCTCTTCAGTACGTCGGCGTCGGCGTTTGCAATCGCGCGACCGCTCTCGTCGAGTTCGGCGCTGTCGAGCGGAAAGAAGATCGGCTTCAACGGAGAGTTGCGGTTCAGATCATCAATCGACTTGTTGGCAACCGCGTCCTCGGAAAGGTTCGGCTGCGGCAGGGGAACGGACTCTTCCACGCGCTGCGGAGGTGCTGGAGGCGCCGTCTCAGTCGCATCCGTGAGTGTTGGCGCTGGCTGGGGAGAAGTGGCCGGCTTCTTGTTGCGCGAGCAGCCGCCCGCGAGGGCGACCACAACGAGTCCGACGATGATGGCGGCTTTCTGATTTCGCATAGATGCTTCCTCGTGCAACGTTGTTGTTAATTGGACCAGGCCGGCGTCTGATTACTCCCATCGCGAGTGATCTGCCGCAGGTCCTTTCCGTCTCGACCGACTGTGTAGATCTGCGTGCGTCCGCTTCGCGTCGACGAAAACGCGAGGTGACGGCCATTTGGCGCATACGCGGGGCTCTCGTTGGTTCCTTCACCAAAGGTGATCTTCTGCGTCTGACCCGAGTTGGGGTCGTAGACCTTGATGTCGAATCCGCTGCTGCTCGTGCGCGCGGCGAAGGCGATCTCGTTGATCGACGGTGACCACGTCGGGCGATCAGCTTCCGATTCGTCGACCGTGATCCGACGCAGATTCGATCCATCGACCGAGCTCATCACGTAGATCTGAGGCTTCCCAGTACGATCCGAAGTGAACGCGATCTGCGTGCCATTTGGAGACCAGGTCGGACTGCTGTCCCCAGCGGGATGATTCGTGAGGCGGCGGAGATTCGAGCCGTCGACGTTCATCGCGTAGATCTCGGGGTTGCCATTGCGACCGGACATGAACGCGATCTGTTTGCCGTCGGGTGAGAAGACCGGCAGATAGTTCGTGCCGACGCCCTTGGTTGGATTCTGCATGACACCCTGATAGATGAACGAGATGAACACGTCCGGGTTGGGCCGCCAGGTCGTGTACGCGAGCGCGCGACCGTCGGGTGCCCAGTTCGGATTGGCATTCAGCTGTCGGCTCGTCGTGACCCGCCTCGCGTTTGCGCCATCGTAGTCCGCGATGTAAATCTCTTTGACTTCACGGTTCTCGACCGTGCCGTCCACCCGCTGGCGGTTGCGATCGGAGACGAACGCCAGCTTCGTGCGCGCGACACCCCGCAGCCCGCGCTGCTGCTGATGAATTTCGTCGGCGATGGTGTGCGGGTAGAGGCGCGGGTTGGCCGCGCTGCCGCCGTATTCCTTCGCGAACACCGACTGTCGCGTGCGCACGTTGAAGAGCCGCACCTGCACGCGGACATCGTTGCCCGTGCGCTGCACCGTGCCGAACACCACCGCGTCGGCACCGAGCTCGCGCCAGGATGCAAACGGGATGGTCTCGGGCGAACGCGCGGCGGGCACGCTGCCATAGGTGTCACGGGGGATGAGATAGAACTCCTTTTCGTAATTCAGGTCGTCCCATAACACCTGACCGATCGTTTTGGCGGCCTCAGCGGCGTCGGGCGTCAAGGCCACGAAGTCGGGCACCGCATAGCGCGGCGGTGTGCCCGGGTCGCCATTGATCACCAAAACGATGTCGGACGGCTGTTGCTGCCCCTGCGGGGAGGCGGCGGGCAGATGGACGGCAAGGAGGGCGACTCCAATTACCCCGACCGCAAGGCTGAATCTCAACTGCATCTGTCGCTTTGTCATGATCACCGCGAGTAGTCGAATCTCATATGAACCGTCAGTGTCGGGTTCGGAAACTCGTTCGGAAGGGGAGGCAACGTGGTCCGTTGCACCGCCCGCAAGGCGGCGAGGTCGAGCACATCGAAGCCGCTCGGCCTCTCGATCTGGGGCGTCTGAATCATTCCGTTCCGCATGATCGTGAACTTCACTCCTGTGGACCCGGCAACACCCTGACCCTGATCCCAATTGCGCTGAATGAACACCCGCATCTGATCGATGTACTCGGGGCAGCAGAAGTCGGTCACACCATCGAGTTGCACGCCGCCGCCGCTTCCACCCGAACTGCTGAGTCCAGTACCGAATCCCTGACCGCGGACGCGAGCAGTGCCTTCACGGGGCCGTTCACCGACACTCGGCCTGGGCGCGATCGCATCGGATGGAGCCTCCTTGGCCTTCGTTTGCGCGCGGGTGCGCGCCTTCGGGTCAGGCAGCGTCATCGCCGGCGCTTTCGGCGCGGGAGGTGCCTCCACCTCTTTGACAGGCTCCTTGACAGGCTGGGGTGGCGTTTCTTGTATCGGTTGTTCGCCACCGATCTGGTTGAGCCCTTCCGTTTTCGGTCCGGGCGCACCAGTCAGGCTGACGGTCATGAAGGTTGGCGGCGGCTCAACCGCGCCGACAGGCCACAGGAGCGCGACAGCGACAAGGGCCGCGTGCGCGGCAATCGACCACACAACCATCGTGCTGAGCCCGTCAGGCTCGTGTGATCGTGCGACGATGACGTTGGTCACGGCTTCAGACACAGGTGCGTCACCGGCTATTGGGAACATCCAGGACGAGGCCCACGTCCACGACGCCCGCTGCTTTCATCTCCTGCATCACGTCGATCTGGTCCTGAATCGACAGTTGTCGATCGATGCGCAGGTATGCCTGCTTATCGGCTCGAGTGAGCATCAACTGTCGTAGGCGCTCGGCAAGGGCCGTCATCCCGATCGGCTCCTTTCCGAGATACACGCGACGTTCCTTGCGGAACGAGCCCGGCACGTCGACAAACACGCGCTCGCTCGAAATTTCCTGCGTTTTCGACGAGACCGGCAACTTGATCTCGATCCCGCGCTGCAGCATCGGTGCCGCCACCATGAAGATGATCAGCAGCACGAGCATCACGTCGACCAGCGGGATCACGTTGATCTCAGCCAGTGTCGAGCCGACTCGTCGTCCGCGCTGGTGACGACCGCCCGCATTCGGTGCAGAACCAATGACCTTGGGCATTAGGTGAAATTCCGCTCGGCGATGTTGAGGAACTCCAGCGAGAAATCGTCCATCGTCGCCGAGAAATCCTTCACGCGATGCACGAAGTGGTTATAGAAGACCACCGCGGGTATTGCCGCAAAGAGTCCCGCGGCCGTCGCGATCAAGGCCTCGCTGATTCCAGGTCCCACCACCGCAAGATTCGTCGAACCGGTCATCCCGATCCGCTGAAAGGCGATCGTGATGCCGACGACAGTTCCGAAGAGTCCGATGAACGGCGACACGCTAGCTGTCGTCGCGAGAAACGTCAGGCGCCGCTCCAGGCGGTTGACCTCCGATGTGGCGGCGCGGATCAGTGCGCGATCCACCGCTTCCAGGCTCTTCAGGATTGGACGACCAGGTGAGCCACCCGGACTCGACGATGAGTTCGACAGCCTGAACTGGGCGTTGAGCTCGGCGTAACCCGCTTGAAAGACGCCCACGAGCGGGCTGTGCGGCAGGGACGGACAGATCGCTTGCACTTCGGAAAATTTCTGACTGCGACGAAACACTTCAAGGAACGTCGCGGTCTGTCTTTCCACTCTACGGTACGAGAACGTCTTGAACAGGATGATCGCCCAAGAGACGATCGAAAAGATCACCAGAATCCCTAGGACGGCCTGATTGAGCGGACCAGTGTCCGCAATGATCTTGAGAATGCCACCGCTCCCAGCTAGCGGGGCAACGTCCTGCACCTGAAGTGCAAGGATGGACGAGCCAAGGCTATACACCGACGCCTCCGGTTTGTGGGGGATGCGCCGCTGGGACAGCGCACCAAGCAGACTAACATGCGGCAGAAGTGCTGTCAAACGTATGATAGGATGGAAGTTCCGCCTACATGCTGCGCGTCCTCCGCATCCGCAACCTGGCGGTCATCGAGTCCGTCGAGGTCGAGTTCGGCCCCGGCTTCAACGTCTTGACGGGAGAAACTGGTGCAGGCAAGTCGATCGTGGTCGAGGCGGTTGGGCTTCTGCTGGGTGGACGTGCCTCTGCCGATCTCGTTCGTACGGGTGAGCCGCAGGCCACAATAGAAGCAGTCTTCCAGGATGGCGACCGGACGCTGCTCGTGAGACGCGAGGTCACGAGTCAGGGGCGCAGCCGATCGTTCATCAATGGCGCAGTCGCGACCGCGGCGGCTCTGCGCGATCTCTCGTCGAGGCTCGTCGAGCTGCACGGACAACACGAGCATCAGGCGCTGCTCGATCCGCTCTCGCATCTCCCGCTCGTCGACACTTACGCGCACCTCGACACGTGGGTCGAGCGAGTGGCCACGGCGTGGCAATCGGTGCGAACGCTACGAGAGCAATTCGATCGTGCCCGCATGGATGGCCGGGAGAAGGCTGCACGCCTCGACCTGATTGACTTCCAGTTGAACGACATCGAAAAAGCGGCGCCCCGTGCCGGCGAGGACGATGAGCTCGCGACGGAGAAGCACGTTCTCGCAAACGCCGAACGCGTCAAGCGATTGTGCGAGGAGAGCTACTCGACGCTGTACGAGAGCGACGAGGCCGTTCTGGCGGGTCTCGGCCGCGTGTGGAAACGCGTCGCCGAACTCGCGACGATCGACGCGCAGTTTGCCGGGCATCTGGCGGCGCGCGACGAGATCAAGCCGCAGCTCGAAGATCTGGCGGCGTTTCTTCAGCGCTACGCCGATGGCATCGATGCATCACCGGCCCGTTTGCAGCACGTCGAAGACCGCCTGGCGCTGCTCGAGCGCCTGAAGCGGAAGTACGGTCCAACGCTCCACGACGTCCTCGAGAAGGGAAGCGCGCTTCGAAACGAGCGCGGCCTCCTGACGGGCGCCGGCGAGAGTGCCGCAGACCTCGAGCGAGCGCTGACCGCGGCGTCGGCCGAGTATCTCGACGCTGCCCGCACGTTGTCGTCGAAAAGACGCGCTGCCGCCCGGCAGTTCGCCGCGCCGCTCGAAGCGCTGCTGGCCGAGCTTGCGATGGAGCAGACCCGCTTCGAGGTACGATTCAACGAGGCTGCGGTCTCGGCCGACGAGTGGACCGAGCGCGGCATCGATCGAGCCGAGTTTTACGTGTCACCCAACCCCGGCGAGGATCTCCGTCCGCTGTCTCGGATCGTGTCTGGCGGAGAGCTGTCACGCGTCATGCTCGCCCTCAAGACGATGTCGGTGGACCTCCAGGGCGGGAAGACGTTGATCTTCGATGAAGTGGATGCCGGGATCGGCGGGCGGGTCGCCGATGTCGTCGGATCGCGACTCGGTCGACTCGGCGAGCGGTTCCAGGTGCTGTGCATCACGCATCTGCCACAGATCGCCTCGCGCGCATCGACCCACTTCCACATCGACAAGACAGTTCGCGGTACTCGCACCGTCACCTCGGTTCGGGCGCTCGATGACGATGGACGCGTAGAGGAGATTGGCCGCATGATCGGAGGCGCGATCGTCACCGACCAGGTGCGGGCGAGCGCTCGCGATCTGCTGGCGGCGGGCAGCCTTGAGCAGTCTCGAGGACAGGCGAAAGGCAAACACAAATCGAAAGGCGAAAGCGAAACCCTCGGTCGCACCCGAGCGCGCTCCTGATTCCATGGCGAAGCGATATCTCATCGAGACGTTCGGCTGTCAGATGAACGTCCACGACTCTGAGCGCATGGCCGGTCTGCTCGAACAAGCCGGCTACGAGCCGACCAGCAACGAGGCCGACGCGGACGTCATCGTGATCAACACGTGCAGCGTTCGCGAGCACGCCGAGGAGAAGCTCTATACGCGCCTCGGTGAACTGCGCGTCATGCGTGACGAGACAGGACGGGCGCCGGTGGTGGCCGTGGCTGGATGTGTGGCCCAGCAGGAGGGAGCCTCACTGGTCAAGAAGTCGAACGGCCACGTCATCGATGTCGTCGTCGGCACGCAGCGGCTCAAGATGCTTCCGGTCCTGGTCGACCGCGCGCACCACTCGGCGTTCGCTACGGTCGATATCGGTCTCTGGGACGACGTGTCGTTTCCGCTGGGAATGGCCCATCGATCAGATCCCGTGAAGGCGTATGTCACCATCATCGAAGGGTGCAACGATCACTGCGCCTTCTGCGTGGTCCCGTACACGCGCGGGCACGAGCGGATGCGCGCGAAGGCCGACATCCTCGCGGAGGTCCGAAACGCGGTTGAATCCGGGCGCAAGGAGATTCAACTGCTGGGGCAGATCGTGAACCATTACTCGGCTCCGGACGATCCGGGATGCGATTTCGCCGAGCTGCTCGAGGCAGTGAGCGGCGTGGCCGGGGTTGAACGGGTTCGTTTTGCAAGCCCGCATCCCCGTCACACCACCCCGCGGCTCATCGAGGCCGTTAGAGATCTGCCTACGGTCTGCAAGCATCTTCATCTGCCGGTGCAGTCAGGCTCTTCCCGGATCCTCAAAGCGATGCGGCGGCGTCATACTCGCGAGGAGTATCTCGATCTCGTCGACCGCGTGCGTGAGGCGGTTCCCGGCATTACACTCTCCACGGACGTGATCGTGGGGTTCCCGGGGGAGACGACTGGAGACTTCGAGGACACGTTGTCACTGGCCGAGACCGTAGGATTTCACAGCATGTTCTCGTTCAAGTACTCGCCCCGTCCGAACACACTGGCCGCTCTCCGAATGGCCGACGATGTCAGCGCCACGGAGAAGACGACGCGTATTGTCGTCCTGCAGACACTTCAGCGGGAGATTCAGACGCGTCTTCACGAAGAGACTGTCGGATCGATGCAGCGAGTGCTCGTGGATTCCGCGAGTCGTCGGCGCTCGGATGAGATCTCGGGGCGGACGGGCGGCAACACGGTAGTGAACCTGCCCGTGCCTGCCGATAGTGGGGGGGACAGATCGTCCCGCGAGTGGATCGGGCACACTGTGGACGTGCGAATCACGCGCGCCGGGCCCCATAGCCTCTGGGGCGAGGCGGTGTAAGGGCTACCAGTTTCAGGCGCGGTCGGAGAGCGAGCCATGCTGATTGAAATGAGCATCAAGGGCCTGATGGTCGACCCCATCACCAACATGCCGATCGTGATTCTCAAGGACAAGTTGGGGGAGCGCATCCTCCGGATCTGGGTGGGGCTCTTCGAGGCCAACGCGATCGCCCTTCAAATCGAGAACGTAGCGACGCCGCGACCGATGACGCATGACCTGCTCAGGAACATCATCACGGACCTGGATGGCTCCGTCGACCGGGTCGTCGTCAGCGACCTGCGTGACAACACGTTTTTTGCCGTGATTCATCTCACGGTTCGTGGTGAACGTGTGGCAGTCGATGCGAGGCCGAGCGATGCGATCGCGCTCGCCCTGCGGACCAGGTCGCCGATTCTGGTCGAGGAGACGGTCATCGACAACGCCAAAAGCGTCGAGGTCTTCTCCGAGCCGATGGACAACGCGCGACTGCAGAAATGGCTCGAAAGTCTTGACCCATCGGAACTTGGGAAGTACAAGATGTAAATTGTCGGCCGGCCGACATCTCAACGGTTGACACCCTGCACAGCCGTTCCTACAATGGGCGCACCCTTCACAGGATTGCGCCCCGTGAGACACACCGGAGTTTCAGCGGCTAACGTCCTCCGCACGCTCGATTCGAGCCTGCCTTTCAGCGTATCTGTAAGGCAGGGTCGTACATGATCGTTGCCATCGCCAATCAGAAGGGGGGCGTCGGCAAGACCACGACTGCCGTGAACCTCGCAGCGGCGCTCGCCATGCGAGGGCGGAAAACGCTCCTGATCGATCTCGACCCCCAGGCGAACAGCAGCATCTCGTTTCTGGAACTCGGCGCCATCGGACGCAGCACGTATGACGCATTCTCGGATCCGATGTGCGACCTCGCCCACGTCATCCAGCCAGCCACGACGCAGAAGAATCTGTGGATCGCCCCGGCGCGGATCGCACTCGCGAAGCTCGAGGCGCGCCTGGTCGGGGAACTGGATGCGCACTTCCGATTGAAGGACAAGATCGACAAGCTCGCCGGGGAGTACGCGCACATCGTGATCGACTGCCCACCGGCGCTCGGTCTGCTGACAGTGAACGCCCTGGTGGCTGCGACTCATCTTCTGATTCCAATCCAGTCGTCGTACTTCGCGCTCGAAGGAACGGACGACTTGCTCGAGACGATCGAGAAAGTCCGACAGCGTCCCAACCCGGCGCTGCGCATTCTCGGCGTCGTCATCACCATGCACGACAAGCGCACAGCGCTGGCGCGGGATATACGCGAACAAATAACGAAAGTCTTCGGGGGGAAGGTCTTCCGGACGGTGATCAGCAAGAGCGTCCGGCTGGAGGAGAGTCCGGCCTACAAGGAATCGATCTTCACGTTCGCGCCCGAATCGAGTGGCGCGACCGATTACTACAGCCTGTGCGAGGAGGTCATCGAACGTGTCGAAGCGCGGACTGCCTGAGACGCTGCGAATGCGGCACGACCAGCACTACGTGGAGGCGCTCGCGACATCCGCCGGCGAGCCGGTCGGACGCATGGTCGCGATCGACCTCCTGGATCCGAATCCCGGTCAGCCCCGGCAGGTGATGGGCGATCTGTCCGAGTTGATGGCGTCCGTTCAGGAGAAGGGCATCATCGAGCCATTGGTTGTGCGGCAGCGGCTCGGGCGCTATCAGATCATCGCCGGCGAACGTCGGTATCACGCGGCCGTTCAGGTCGGGCTGCGTGAGGTACCGGTAGTTATTCGGGAAGTCGGCGACGTCGAGGTGATGGAGCTCGCGCTCGTCGAAAACCTTCAGCGGAAGGACCTGACGGCGTTTGAAGAGGCCGAGGCGCTCCAGCAGCTGGTCCAGAAGTGCGGGCACACCCACGAAGAGATGGCTCGGAAGCTGGGGAAGTCACGGACGGCCATTACCGAGTCGCTGTCGCTGGCAACGATGCCTGAAGAAGTTCGAAATCTTTGTCGGCTGGCCGACATTACCTCTAAGTCCACGCTTTTACAGATAGTTAGACAGGCCGATCCAAAGAAAATGACCGCCCTGGTCGAGAAACTCGCCGGACAGGGCCAGGCGACGCGTCAGCTGGCGCGCCAGGAGACGGCGAAGGTCAAGCCGGGCCGACCGAAGGCGTACGTCTTTACCTTCAAGCCAACGACCAAGGCGTTCGATCTGCGATTGAGCTTCCGCAAGAGCAAGGTTGAGGCAAACGAAATCATCGAGGCGCTCGAGAACATCATTCGAGAGCTCCGAGCCTCCAGACGTTAGCCCACAAAGAAGAATCTCCCAACGCGAGACCGCAAGCCGACACGACGGGCCCCAAGCCCGCGTTCTGGAGACTTGCCTGAATGACGTGCGGGGCGCGCAGCAGAGAAGTTGGAGGAAGCGAAATTGAGCGCCCAGGCAGGATTCCGAGGCCGGGTCGTTCTATTGGTTAACATAACGCATCTTATGCGACGTTGACGAAATCGGCCTGAAATCGGGTCGGAACGCGCGTCTAGCGCGCTCAGACCCTCCAGTTCCGGAGTCCGAACCGCTCGTCAGGAACTTCGAGTTCGATGGGTTGATGCGGCGGATGCTGCTCGCGCTCCGTCGTCCCCTCGGCCAGCGTCACGAAGAATGCGACCCCGTCCTGAGGCTTCACTCCGAGGCACTGAAGCGGGACCGCCACCTCCGCGACACGGCCGATCGCGGCAGCGAGGCCTGGGCACGTCACGACGTCCCAATCACCTTTTGCGGACCTTTTGACGATCAGCGCGTCGGCCAGGCGCCCGTCGCGACGCAGCACCACCTGCACGCCGGCGGGTTTCAGAAATCGGAGCGTCAGGCCGAACGGGCCCACGAGCACGTCCCGCATCGGCCGCGTCCCTTCGACGCGGACGAACAGGTGCTCCTGATCGAAGCCAAAGGCCACGAGCGCGATGGCGTCGCTGCGCGAGTCGATCTCGTGCATCGCTCCTGGACGTGATGCGGCCTCGACGCTGCCGGCCCCAATCCACTCGAAGTAGCTGCTGATTTCCCCGTCGATCGTCGGATGGATGAAGCCCGTCGGTCGCCGGATGCGGGTCACCATCGGGCGCGTGGTGATGTTCGTCACGAACAGTTCTTCCGGGATGGGCGTCTCGAGCGCGCGATAGACATTTCGCACGTGACGCCGGAAGAGATCGTCGAACTCGAGGTCGTGCGCGGAGGAATGATCGTCGCCGTACCACCAGAACCAATCGCTCCCTTCGGCGATCAGCAGCTCCTCCTGCGCGCGTGCCAGAGACGCCTCGGGGAGCCCGGGTGGTGGTGCGTCCACGGCTCGCCGCGCGTCGACGAGCTGACTCCAGGCGCGATGGTCGTCCGCGTGTCCGATCCAGATGTAGAAGTCGCCGTTGATCCACGAGCCCGGAAAGATGGATGTCAGCGACTCGCTCGCGTCGGCGCAGGCTTCGCTCATCGTGACCGTGCGCAGCGATGGGTGTGACTGCAGACGTGAATACAATGCGCGCAGGAATGGACGCCCCTGCCCCTCGAAATGCTCCCAGGCATTTTCACCATCGAGGATCACGAAGATCGTCGCCTCACCCCCAGCGGTTCGCATCCGGAAGCGGTCGCCGTCATCGACGAGACGAGCGACGAAGTCCTCCGCGGCGCGATCGGCAGGCCACGAGGCGTACTCGAAACCGATCAAGTCCGACAACGTGTGATCCCGGAAGCCGCAGGCGACGTTCAGATCGGCCCCGCCGACCCGATACGGCCGATACAGCAGCTCCGGGTGCTCCAGATGCCCGAAGCCATCACGTGGAAGATCGCGGCCGATCGAACGCGCCAGGATGGTTTCATCGGTGGCCATCCACCGGAATCCTGCTCGCGCGACGAGAGGTACCATCGCGTCCGACACGGATCCTTCCGATGGCCACAGACCGTCCGGCTTCCGACCGAACAGCCGTTCGTGCAACGCCACGGCACGAGTCAATTGCTCGTACGCGTCCTCCGGGTGACGGAACGGCTCGCGTGGCATGCGCGAATGCGGGTGCGTCCGCAGGAAGACATCGGAGTCGCACAGCAGCGGCAGAATCGGATGGTAGAACGGAGAGGTCGAGAGCTCGACTTGTCCTCGCCGCGCGGCCTCTCGGTACTCGGGCACGACCTTGCCGAGAAGCTCGAGTTCGACCGCTCGCAGGATCGCTTTGTCGTCTTCGCTGAAGCCACGTCCCTTATCGACGAGTCGCCGGATTCGATCGTCGGTGTCGAAGTAAGAGGCGTCGATCCACGCGAGCTTGTGCCAGACCTGCAGGTCGCGCAGATCATCGACCGAGAACTGCCCCGCCTGCGAGCGTGGGCTCAACCCCGAGCCATTGGTGCCTCGTCGCGCCAGCAGCTCCGCGTACCGCGGATAGGGATCGATCATGCGCGGGCGATGCGCGTGAAAGAACTGCTCCACGCAGTATCCCCGCTCGTCCTCCGACAACTGGTCCGCCGGCTTCAGTCCGAGCTCCAGATGCCGGTCGCGTGCTTCGTCGCGCGCAAACGACTCGACTTGTACCAGTAGCGATGGAACCAGGTTGAATGTGAGCCGAATGCCCGGAAACTCTCGCACGAGGGCCACCATGCCCCAGTAGTCCTTGATGGCGTGGAGGCGGACCCAGGGGAGTATGTGCTCCCCCGTCACCAGGTCCTGATAAAAGGGCTGATGCATGTGCCAGAGGAGTGCGACGCGCGTCATAATTGAGCCGATAGACCATTAGAGATGCGAATTCTCGACCGGTACGTGATTCGGCAGATTCTGATGCCGTTCGGGCTCGGTCTGCTCGTCTTCACGTTTCTCATCATTATTCCCGAGCTGATGAAGTACGCCGAGGATTACATCTCCAAGGGCGCACCGACGATGGTCGTCCTCCGCCTCGTCGTCGCTCTCGTCCCGATGGCGCTCGGCGTCACCATCCCGATGTCGCTGCTGCTTGGGCTGCTAGTGACGTTCGGCCGCCTCTCGGCTGATCGCGAATTCGTGGCGCTGCAGGCGTGTGGCGTCAGCCCGCTGCGCCTCATGCGGCCGGTCGGGCTGATGTCAGCGGTCTGCGCGGCGATCACCGCCTACGTACTCCTCGTCTCGGTTCCCGACGCGAACCAGACGTTCCGCGAAATCACCTTCAACGTGACCGCGGCGCAGGCCGAAGGCGAGGTCAAGCCACGCGTCTTCTACAACGAGTTCCCGAACATCGTGCTGTACGTCCGCGACGTGCCGCAGACAGGTGGATGGAACGGCGTGTTCATGGCGGACAACCGCTCAGGCGATGGCTCGGCGATCTATCTCGCGCGACGCGGCGAGACTCTGATCAACCGCGAGAAGAAGACCGTGGAGATGGTGCTGCACGATGGGGCCAGGCACATGGTCGACGCGGCGGGCAAGAACGATCTGTTCCGGTTCGAGCAGTATGTGCTCCGCCTCGACCCGGAGCGACTGTTTCCCTCGGGCGGCATCTCGAAAGGCTTTCGGGAGATGTCGGTCGCCGAGTTGCGTGCGAGCGCCGCCGAGGCGCTGGCCCACGGCGCGTACCCGCACAATCAACTCTTCGAGATCCACAAGAAGTTTTCGATTCCGGCGGCGTGTCTGGTCTTCGGGTTGATCGGACTCGCGCTCGGCGCGACCAATCGACGCGACGGCAGACTCGCGAACTTCGTCATCGGCGTCACGATCATCGTCGCCTACTACCTGCTGCTCGAACTGGGTCAGTCGGTGATTCGCGGCCATATCATCCCGCCCTGGCTGGGAGCCTGGTTACCGAACATCGTCCTTGGGATCGCAGGGCTCGTCCTGTTCCGGATGCGCAATCGCGGCAGCGATCGTCCCCTCCGCATTCCAATGCCCGAAGCGGTGACGCGACTGCTCCGCCCACGCATGTTGAGGCGCGCCGCCGTGCCGTGGCCGAGCATCCTCGATCGCTATGTGGCGGTCACCTACGGACGCATGCTGGCGCTGTCCGCGATCGCGCTTGCAAGCGTGTTCTACATCTCGGCGTTCACGGAACTCTCGGAAAAGGTGTTCAAGGGCGCCGCCACATGGGCGATGCTGGGTATGTTTCTCGCCTACGAGACGCCACAGTACTTCTACTACATCATTCCGCTGTCGGTGCTGCTCGCATCGCTCGTGACGATCGCCATGCTCACGAGGAACAGCGAACTCATCGTCATGAAGGCGTGCGGCATCAGCCTCTATCGAGTTGCGGTGCCGATGCTCGTCGGCGCCGTCCTGGCAGGTGCGGCGCTCATCGGACTCGAGCAGACGGTGCTCGGCGAAGCGAACCGGCGCGCGGAAGCCATCAAGCACGTCATGAAAGGTGGATCACCTGAGACGTTCGACGTGCTCAACAGACGATGGGTCATGGGAACGGACGGCGCCATCTACCACTACAACTACTTCGATTACCGCACGAACCGATTCTCAGGCCTCTGGATCTACCGGTTCAGTGACGATCTCACGCGGCTCACAGAGCGCACGTTTGCCACCCAGGCGACGTCTGCCGGCAACGCGACGTGGCTTCTCCAGAACGGCTGGACGCGGAAATTCGAGTCGACTGGTGAGCCGGGGCTTCTCACCCCATTCTCGAACGCTCGCCAGACACTTGAGTCGGCGTCGTACTTCACCACGCAGTCGCCCGATGAAAGGTTCATGAGCTATACGCAGTTGCGCGCCTACACCGACCGTCTCGAGGCCAGTGGCCTCGATGTGGTCAAACAACAAGTGGCGCTCTGGCGAAAGATCTCGTTTCCCTTCGTGACGATTATCATGACCCTGTTGGCAGTCCCCTTCGCGGTCACGATCGGTCGAAGCGGTGCGATGGCGGGCATCGCTGCGGCAATCGGAATCGCCATCATGTACTGGACGACGATCAGCGTGTTCGCGGCTATGGGAGCGGGCGGTGTCATCGCGCCCCTGCTTGCCGCCTGGGCGCCGAATCTTCTCTTCGGCGCAGGTGCGGCCTATCTCCTGCTGACGGTTCGCACATAGGCGCGACGCGACGAGGTCAGCGGCCGTACTTCACGTCGTCGAGCCAGATCTGACCGTTCGATCCTGGACCGGCGTTGACTGTGTCGACCACGAAGAGCACATCGCTTACGCGCTCGACGATCGGATGCGCATCCGACGCCGCGCCGAGCGGCGTCATCTCTCCGAACGGCACCACCAGTGATCGTTTCGTCTCATCGAGATAGATCGACCGCTGCCATCGCTTCGCTGCGGCACCGTCTGGCGTCCGCAGCTGCACCGACATTCGCATCGGCCGATTCGCGGTCGCACTGAACGCGAGTCGATCGGCGCCGACGATCGAGCCGGCGGGCATCACGAAACCGACGAACGGGCTCTCTCCGTCCATACCACCGAGCCCGAACCGAAGCGACAGCTGTGTTCCCCCGATTGTGCGAACAACGTTGATGGCGCCTTCCGAGTTCGCGCTCTTCTCAACGTGCCATTCATCCGCCGGTCCGTCGTCATAGCGCGACGTGAACGCGGCTGAATCGGCCTTCTCGACAGGTCTCGCGCCACGTGCACTCAGGTAGATCGGATTGGTCACAATCCACGGGATGGGCGGAACTCCGGGCGCATGAGGAAAGTAGATTTCGACGCGGTAGGCACCGGCCTCCGTTCCCACGTACATGAGCTTCGGCCCGGTGACGTCAGCCACCTGGACGCCGTTTCGAAGCAGCCGCACGCGCGCATCAGAGGGTGCGTTGCTCTCGAGGGAGAACGTCGCAGGATTGCCCGCACGCAGCGTGTCGCCGCCCTGAGCGCTGACTCCCCCGCTCTCGGCGGTGAATGCGACGATGGCCGGACTCGCGAGGCCATCTATCGACGAGAACACATGGCCGTGTCGAATGGCATCGACCACCGCCCTGGCGTCTGTGGCGGCATCGTGTCCGAGAGCGACTCCCGGTATCGAGATCGAGAACGCACGGAACGCCTGCTCGTACGCCGGGAGATGCAACGCAATCCGAGGTTCGAACGGATCGCCTTCTGAGCGGAATCCGATGCGGGCATGCGCGTCGCTCGCGGCGACTGCGACGACGGGATGGTCGGACGCCAACTTGTCCCATGCGCTCAACGCCGCGTCGGGCCGATCGAGCAGCGACGCGAGCGTCTCTGCCTGTCGAAACGGATACGTCAGCAGCGTGCGTCCGAGTGACGCCGCGCGTTCGTCGCGCCATTCACTGTCGCCGTTGAGCCATTCGATCCCATCGATCGGAGCACTCCAGTCGCGCCAGCGCAGGTCAGCCTTCGACGAAGTTGGATGTGCTGCAATCGACATGCCGCCGAGCCGTGCGATGTCGTCGACCACGTCGCGAGGCTCCCCTCCGAGCGGATACGGCGACTTCGACAGCCCCAGTGCGACAACGTGACCACCTTTGGTGCTGATTTCGACGGCCTCGATGCAGAGCACGCCGCTTCGATACGACGGCGGCTCGAGCTCGCGGCTCAAGTTTCCGTGATCAGTGATGATCACGAACGACAGACCCGCTCGCGCGGCCGCCGCAGCGACTTGATCGACAGTGCCCGTTCCATCGGAACGCCGCGTGTGAATGTGCATCGCTCCGCGAATGGGCGCCCGGTGGCCCGCCATGGCCGGCATCGATCGCGCTGACGATGGCAGCAGACTGAACGAGGCGATCGCCGCTCCCAGAACGAGCGCGAGCGCCAGCAGACGTAGTGGTCTCATGCTCTCGGATGGAACCTGTCGTAGACAGCGCGCATGCGCTGCTCGAGGACGTGTGTGTAGATCTGCGTCGTGGATAGATCAGCGTGTCCGAGCATCATCTGGATGGCGCGCAGATCGGCGCCTCGTTCGAGCAGATGCGTCGCAAACGAATGTCTCAGTACATGAGGGCTGATCGTTCGGCTCAGCCCCGCTTGTCGGGCGTACCCTTTCAAGATCTTCCAGAAGCCTACTCGCGTCAGGCCGGGTCCCCCTCCCTTCGCATTGACGAACAGTCGCGGACTGCTGCGCTTGCCGAGCAGCACCGGACGTGATGCCCTGAGATATTGTCGGACCCAGTCTGCCGCTTCATCACCGATCGGCACGATCCGCTGCTTGTCTCCTTTTCCTGTGCATGTCAGGTAGGACGCTTCGAGATTGATGTCGGACGGCCGGAGCGACAGCAGTTCCGACACGCGCATGCCGGTTGCGTACAAGAGCTCGATCAGCGCGCGGTCGCGCAGTCCACGCGGTGTCTCGACTGCAGGCTGTGCGATCAAACGATCGACCTCCTCCACCGGCAGGTATTTCGGGAGGACCTTCCACGCACGCGGGGGCCGCAGATCGTCGGCGGGACTCGCCTTCAGCCGTCCGTCGACGACCAGAAAGCGGTAGAACCCTCGGTAGCAGGCGATCGCGCGCGCTACCGACCGAGGCGAGCGGCCGCTGGCCATCAGATCGCGAACGAACGCTTCGAGCTCCGTACGTGTGAGCGTGTCAACAGACACGTGCTTCCCGGCGGCATGCTCGGCCAGAAGTTGCAAATCACGCGCGTAACTTTCGACAGAGTTCGCCGCGAGCCTCCGCTCGACGGTGAGATGTGTCAGATACGCGTCGAGCGAGGACACGCTGCTCAAGGGACCTGGGTAGCCGTCGTGACCGGCTGGATCCATGAAAAATGAGTCAAGTCTTCCTCGGTCGAGACGGCTCGCCCCGCAACGCGGGGCCAAGAGATGCTGAGGGCTAGCGAGGCTCACAGGCTCGACGGTCTGAGGCAGGCCTCGCTAGAATTGTAGCCGTATGCCGGTTCGTTCCAAGTGGCAATCCCTCCCCACTGAAGCCATCAACGCCGTCAGTCTCGGCATCGACAAACTGGCAGCGGACGACATCGTGGACCTGATGGTCAACGAAGATCGCAAGATGCTCGATGCCGTCAGACGCGAGCGCGAGCGCATCGCGGTCGGTGTCGAGATGATCGCCACCGCGCTTCGCAAGGACGGCCGGATCATTTTTGTGGGCGCCGGTACCAGTGGACGACTCGGCATCCTGGAATCGGCCGAGATGCCGCCGACGTTCAGCACGGATCCGGAGCATGTGCAGGCGATCATGGCCGGCGGCCGCGACGCGATCTTCAGCGCGAAGGAGGGCGTCGAGGACAACTACGAAGAAGGCACGCGCGCAATCACGCGCCTGCGCCCCACGAAGAAAGACGTCGTCGTCGGCGTTTCGGCCAGTGGGATGACGCAGTTCGTGCGAGGGGCACTCACCCGAGCGCGCAAGGCAGGCGCTCGAATCATCTTCGTGACGTGCGATCCCGGCACGGAATTGCAGACGTTCGTCGACCTCACGATTGCGCCTGGCGTCGGCGCGGAAGTCATCGCCGGCTCCACGAGACTCAAGGCGGGTACGGCGACCAAATTGATTCTGAACATGCTGACGACGGGCGCCATGGTCCGCATCGGGAAGACCTACGGAAACCTGATGGTTGATGTGCAGACCGGATCCGAAAAGCTCAAGGATCGGGCCCGTCGCATCGTGAACATCGTCACGGGACTGGACTACGAAGACGCGGACAAGCTGCTGAAGACGGCGCAGTGGAACGTGAAGGTCGCGATCGTGATGCAGAAGACGGGACTGACCTACCACCGGGCGCAGGCGCGTCTGCGGAAGGCGCACGACTCGATGCGCGAAGCGCTCGGCGAAGACATCGAGCCGCGGCTGCGCGGTCTCCTGCAAGGGCACGCCGAGGGTTCGGCGGTCACGACCGCTCTCGGTGGGCCGAAATCACCGCGCTCATAAGCGGGCGGCGGCGGCGCGATCGATGTAGACCTCCACCGCCGGGTGCAACTGAAGAAACGATGCCGGCAGTCGAGTGGTGACGCGGCCGCGAATCATCTGCTCCACCGGCTGCGCCTTGGCCTCTCCGGTCGCGATCATCAGGATCGCCCGCGCCCGAAGAATCGTCCCGATTCCCATGGAGAGCGCTTCGCGAGGTACGAGCGTCGCATCGCCGTCGAAGCTGGTAGCGTTGTCACGTCGTGTCTCTTCCCGGAGAACGACACGATGCGTGTTCGCGACCAGCGTGTCGTCCGGCTCGTTGAAACCGACATGACCGTTGCGACCCAGGCCGACGATCTGGAGGTCGATGCCACCAGCCGCGATGATGGCCGCCTCGTAGCGATCACACTCGGCGTCGAGATCCGCAGCGGCACCATCAAGTGCACGGATTCGACTCGGATCGAAGTTCAGGCGCGAGAACAAGTGCTCGATCAGGAACTGATAGAAGCTCCCCTTGCTGGTGCGGTCGAGCCCGACGAACTCATCGATCGTGAAGCACGATGCGACCGAGAAATCGACGGCGCCTGAACGGTGCAGCCGTTCCAGTTCGTCGTACGTCGGGATGGGCGTGTGCCCAGCGGGAACGCCGAGTACGAGGTTCGGCCGGGCACGCACCGCTTCGGTGACGCGTTGTGCTGCGGCACGGGCCACGTGCTCACGCGTCTCGAAGATCGTGATATCCAATGACGAGTCAGATGTAAGAGGGAATGACCACTCGCCCGCGCGTCGCCGCGAGAGCGAGCCTGACCGCACCGTAGGCCGGCTCGACCTCCAGTCGACGCACGATGCTTCTGGGCGCCACCTCCGCCAGCCGTGCCTCGACGCTGGCAGCGAGGGACGGAATGCCCCGGAAGATTCCTCCGGCCAGAACAGTCTGAAAGACTTCTCCACGCATCTCCAGCTTCGTCACGACCGAGGCAGCCGCTGACGTCAGCTCGTCGGCCGCGCGATCGAGAATCTCCGCAGCCACTGCGTCGCCAGCTCCGGTCGCGTGCTCGACGACATCGGCGATCCCCGCTATGACGTGCCTGGGAAGGCCGCGATCGTACACGGCTGCGATGACCTGCGCCGGCGTCGTCAATCCCATCTGGGTGAGGACCAACTCGGTGAGCAAGGTCGCCGGACCCCGCCGGTCGAACTGACGAACCACCGCCGAGAGGGCGGCCCGGCCGATCCAGAAACCTCCACCTTCATCGCCCAGGAGATATCCCCAGCCGCCCGCGCGCGCGGCCCGCCCTGCGGCATCGCGGCCGTAGGCAATGGACCCCGTACCCGCAACGATGACGACCCCGGCGCGTTCTCCGACGCCGGCGACGAGTGCAATGAGCGCGTCGTTGACGACGACCGTGGGGACGTCGTGTCCGAGACGGCGCGTCACATCACGAACGAGGTCGGCATCGCGTTCTCGGTCGGCACCGGCAATCCCGATGCAAATCGCCTCGGGGCGAATCTCGCGGTGAGCGAGAACATCTTCGATCAGACGGCGAAGCACGCGCTCCACTTCGATTTGACCGGCGGCGCGGAGGTTCGCCCCGCCTCCCCTCGCTTCCGCAACCACCGCCCCTCGTTCGTCAGCCAACTGACAGACGGTCTTCGTACCTCCCGCATCGATGCCTAATACATGCATAGGGATCGCTCAAGTATGGTACATTTCGATGTCCCCCAAATGTTGCGTCGTGCCTTCCGATCGTGGCATCACCGCCGCTATGTTCACGCGGTATGCGGTGCTGCGATCACGCTGCTGATCCTCGGATTTGCACGCGTCGACACACGCGCGGCTGGTGACGCACCGATTCGCGGTTACTGGATCACGCGAGACTCCCTCGATTCCCTCGACGCCATCCGACGCAGTGTGGCGTCGGCCCGAGCGAACGGATTCGATACCGTCTTCGTTCCGATCACCTTGACCGACGGTGATAACGCGTCGCATGGTTTCGACGGCGTGCGCGAATGCATCCGCGAAGCTCGCGAGCGCGGTCTCCACGTGCAGGCGTGGCTCGATGTGAATCGTGTTGCGCGAGTGGATGAATTCCCTGCCTCTCGTGCGCATGTGATCTACGAACATCCCGAATGGCTCATGATTCCGCGCGAGCTGGCGTCGGCGATGATGGCCCTCGATCCTCGCGGTCCGGCGTATCTCGGGCAGTTGTCGCGGTGGACGCGAGCGAACCAATCGAGAATCGACGGGCTGTACATCTCACCGTTGGATCCAGACGCGGCGTCGTATCTGACGAAGCTCGTCACGGCGACCGTGCAGCGCTATGTCGTCGATGGTGTCTATCTCGACACGCTGCGCTTCCCGGGCAGCGACTTCGACTACAGCCGCCACGCGATGGATTTGTTTCGTGCCGACGAGCGTCCGCGACTGCCGATTCGCGAACGCGCGCGGCTCGATGAAGTCGAAGCGATCGATCCATTCGGCTACGTGTCCGAATTTCCCACCGAGTGGACGAATTTCAGGGAGACGCGTCTCACTGCGCTCATCACGCGTGTGCACGCTGCCCTGAAGACCGTCAACCCGTCCTTGACCGTCATGGTCAACATCCCCGTCGACGATGGTTCCGCGCGCGAGGAGCATTTTCAGAACTGGCGCTCGTGGATCGCGGCTCGTGTGGTCGACGGAGTCGGGCGGCGATCCGGCAACACGACCACCATCGTGCTGTCGTCCGATGGAGTCGTAACGGGATCGGCCGTCCTTCCACCGAACGGGCCAGTTGCCACCACGGGTGGCGGATCGCGGTAGTCTCGTGCATGGTCTCCGCGTTCCCGGCCGCGCGCCAGGTGCTTCGGCGCGCGGTTGCTGAGCGAGCCTTTCCAGCCGCCGTCGTCGAGGTCGGTCAATCACGCCAGGTGCTGTGGCGGGAAGCGTTCGGCACATTGAGTTTCGACTCCGACTCGCTGCTCACACAGGCCGACACCATCTTCGATCTCGCATCGCTGACCAAGGTGCTGTCGACGACAGCGATCGCGCTCCGACAGATCGAACGAGGCGCGATCGGACTCGATGATCCAGTGACGGCGCACATCGTCTCATGGCGCGGGGCGCCTCGAGATCGCGTGACGATTCGTGACCTGCTCGCAC
The DNA here is from genome assembly GCA_035263125.1 of Vicinamibacterales bacterium. Lineage (GTDB taxonomy): Bacteria > Acidobacteriota > Vicinamibacteria > Vicinamibacterales > UBA2999 > Gp6-AA40. Next base: position 1,658 of record DATFRP010000284.1, on the reverse strand, counting down.
ACTGCAGCGGTCTGCCGGCGCATGCGCCGCTCTATCGCGATCACCGCGGCCGCGCCGAGTTCGAGCGCGCGATCTGCGAAACGCCGCTCGAATACGAGCCGCGTTCGCGATCGATCTACAGCGACCTCGGCTTCATGCTGCTCGGGTTCATTCTCGAAGCACTCTCCCCTCTTCCCGTGCAGTTCGAGGCGCTGAAGTCACAGATGGGGATCGTCCAGGATCTTCAGTTCCTTCCGCCGGCGATTTGGAAGTCGAGAACCGCGCCTACGCGCGAAGACGATTTTCGCGGGCGACGCGTCGGTGAGGTTGACGATGACAACGCCTGGGCGCTCGGAGGGGCAGCGGCACAGGCAGGACTTTTCGGAACAGCCGCCGCGGTAGGCGACTACGCCCGACACCTGTTGCAGATACTCGACGACCGCACGGGTGTATTTCGCCGGGACGCTCTCCTGACATTCATTCGTCGTCGCACCGACGTGCCCGGCAGTTCGCGCGCGCTCGGATGGGACACGATGCTGCCAACGTCATCGTGCGGCACGCGGATGTCGGCGACCGCGTTCGGCCACACGGGGTTCACCGGTACGTCGTTGTGGATCGACCCCGCGCGCGCGGTGTATGTGGTGTTGCTCACGAACCGCGTGCATCCGAAGCCGGACAACGATGCGATCGGCAGAGTCCGTCGGGCGCTGCACGATGCGGTGATGGACGAATTGCCTTAGGGTCGTCCCGGCGGGGGCAGACGAGGCGGACCTTGTGATGGTCCCATGTCGCGCCCGAATGGCGATTGTTGCGGAGATCCGCCGAAAGGCGATTGCGGGGATCCGAAACGTCCGCGGTTGTCTCCCTGGGGTTGATTCGGTCCGCGACCGCCGCGACCCGCATTCCCTCCAGCGCCACCGGCCGCCCCACCACGCGCTCCTCCGCCGGCAGCGACACTCATCTGCGTCGCGGTGAACACCCACTCGTTGTACTTGTCGTGGCCGTTGTAAAGACGCAGCGAGGTCTTCGGGCTTTTGCTGACGACTCCGAGGACGCCGCCGGGAGCGCCTCCTGGATTGGCGCTGCGTCCAGATCCCAGCCCGCCGGATTGATTCATTCCGAAAGACGGCTGCGTCTGGTTGAATGAGCTGCCCTGACCCTGACCCTGACCTTGACCTTGACCCTGCTGGTTCGCACCTCTCCCCTGCTGCTGGCCGGTCTGGGGCGCGGCGTTCATGGCGAGTGCAAGCTCGGGGCTGCCGGGCCCCACCACCTGAAAGTCGTCGCCCGTGATCGGATCCTTGTACATCTTGCGGAGGAATTTCTGTTCGACCAGGACGTCGACGTTCGGCGGCAGCGCGTTGCCGTACTTTCTCTGGAAGAGACCGACCGCGCGCGCGTACTGCTGCCCGCGAAACACCAGTTCCGTTTCACGTTCGCGCTGCGCCATCGTCGATAGCACGGGCAACGCGACGGTCATGATCACTGTCATGACGCTCAGCGTCACGAGCAGCGCGACCATCGCGAAGCCGCGCTCGTTGTTACGGCACGGTGATTTGAGAGCTCGTCGTTGCTGAGCGACCATCCATCAACACCACGCGTACGGTGACTGTCTTGTTACCCGCACTCGCAAAAGTGCTGGTTAGAGTATTTTCAGTAGTCGTCTGCGACTGCGGTGA